>NZ_LUNF01000099.1:0-26191 GCF_001626145.1 Aeromicrobium sp. REDSEA-S32_B7 | reverse complement strand
GAATCGTGCGTCACCCACAGGCCGAAGCCAGACCCCGAGACCCAGACCACCCTCAGGCCCGCTGCCGGTCGAGGCCCTTTCGGAGACCAGACACAGCGCCGGCCGAGGCAGCGCACCAGCAAGGTCAGACTCCCCGCGGCAGCGCAGCGGCAAGAAGAAGCCCCTGCGCCTGCGCAGCGGCAACCACACGACGACCGCAGCCAGCGCAGCAGCAAGGTCACGACGACCGCAACCAGCACCCCACCCCGTCGTACCCGCCCCCTAGGATCGGCCCCATGCAGCCGCGCTACACCGACTCGGGCGTCTTCGTCGCGCTGGAGGGCGGTGAGGGGGGCGGGAAGTCGACGCAGGCGCGGCTCCTCGCCGACTGGCTCGGCGCCGCCGGTCACGAGGTGCTGCTCACGCGCGAGCCGGGTGGCACGGAGGTGGGGGCGCGGTTGCGGGGCATCGTGCTCGATCCCGCCACGGGGCACCTGTCGCCGCGCACGGAGGCGCTGGTCTACGCCGCCGACAAGGCCGAGCACGTCGACGCCGTCGTGCTCCCGGCGCTGGCGCGGGGCGAGGTGGTCGTCACCGACCGCTACGTCGACTCGACGCTGGCGTACCAGGGTGCCGGACGTGCCCTCGACGCCGCCGAGCTGGAGCACGTGGCGCGGTGGGCGACGGCCGGCCTTCGTCCGCACCTGACCGTCGTGCTCGACCTCGACCCCGTCGTCGGGCTCGCGCGGGCGGGGGAGCCCGACCGCATCGAGGCCGAGCCGCTCGATTTCCACCAGCGGGTCCGCAGCCACTTCCTGGAGCTGGCCGCCGCCGACCCAGCCCACTACCTCGTCGTCGACGCCGACCAGTCGCCCGACGTCGTCCACGCCGCCGTGCGCGCCGCGGTCGAGCCGTGGCTGGTGCAGGCGCGGTGACCAGCGTCTGGGACGAGCTGGTCGGGCAGTCCCCGGTCGTCGACACGCTGTCGGCCGCGGTCCGCTCGGCCGGTGGCGACGGTCGCTCGATGACCCACGCCTGGCTGTTCACGGGCCCGCCCGGATCAGGACGCTCGAACGCGGCGAAGGCGTTCGCTGCGGCGCTGCAGTGCGAGCGCGGCGGCTGCGGCGAGTGCCGCTCCTGCACCACGGCGGCGGCGGGCAGCCACCCCGACATCACGCTCATCCGTACCGACGGTCTCTCGATCGGCACCGACGTCGCCCGCGAGTACGTCCGCAAGTCCGCGCTCAGCCCGGCCCTCGGGCGCTGGCAGGTGCTGGTCGTCGAGGACGCCGACCGGCTCACCGAGCAGGCCGCCAACGCCCTCCTCAAGGCGGTGGAGGAGCCGTCGCCGTTCACCGTGTGGATGCTCTGCGCGCCCGCCACGGAGGACGTGATCGTCACGATCCGCTCGCGCTGCCGGCCGGTGCTGCTGCGCACGCCGCCGGTCGACGCCATCGCCCGCCTGCTCGTCGAGCGCCTGCACGCCGACGAGCACGCCCCCACCGCCCACGTCACCCTCCCGGTCGAGCTGGTCGTCCGCGGGTCGACGGGGCCCGTCCCGAAAGGCAGCCCCGCATGACCACCCCCTCCGGCGTCCTGGTTATCGGCAGCATCACCGCCGACGTCACGACCTTCTCCCAGCGTCTGCCCCGCCCGGGCGAGACGATCCTGGGCGACGACCTCACCCTCGTCCTCGGCGGCAAGGGCGCGAACCAGGCCGTCGCGGCCGCGCTCGCGGGCGCGGACACCCAGATGGTCGGCTGCGTCGGCACCGACGCCTTCGCCGAGCTCACGCGCGGCGGGCTCGCCGCCTCCGGCGTCGACGTGACCTCCGTGCGCACGGTCGACGGCCCGACCGGTGTGGCCCACATCCGCGTGGACGCGTCGGGCGAGAACGACATCGTCATGGTCCCGCTCGCCAACGACCACCTCGGGCTCGCCGACGTCGACGCCGGCGTGGCCGGCGCGGTGGGCCGTGCGTCCGTGCTGCTCACGCAGCTCGAGACCCCCGTGGACGTCATGGTCCGGGCCACCCGCGCGGCGCGTGCCGCCGGCATGGTCGCGATCCTCGACCCGGCACCCGCCGCCCCTCTCGACGACGCCGTGTGGGCCGAGCTCGACGTCGTCACGCCCAACGAGACCGAGGCCACGACCCTCACCGGCATCCCGGTGGTCGACGTCGCCTCCGCCGAGCAGGCCGGGCGCTGGTTCGTCGAGCGCGGCGTCGCGCACGCCGTCGTCACCCTCGCCGCCAAGGGCGTGGTGGTCGTCGACGCCGACGGCGCCCGACACTTCGCGGCCCCCGCCGTCGAGGCCGTCGACACGACGGCCGCGGGCGACGCGTTCGCCGGCTACCTCGGCGCGGGCCTCGCGTCAGGGCTCACCCTCGACGCCGCCCTCCCCCGGGCCATGGCCGCCGGCGCGCTGGCCGTCACCCGACGGGGCGCGTCGCCGAGCCTGCCGTCTGGCGCGGACGTCGACGCCTTCCTCGCCGTCCGCGCTGCCGGAACCTCCACCCCCACCGCCACCACCGGGAGCTGAACCACCCATGCGCAAGAACACCGCCACCCTGAACGGCCAGCTGTCGCGGGTCGTCTCCGAGACCGGGCACACCGACCTCGTCGTCGTCACCGACGCCGGACTGCCGATCCCGCTCGGCGTCGAGCGCGTCGACCTCGCGGTCCGCCCCGGGCTGCCCGCGTTCCTCGACGTGCTCGACACCGTGCTCGACGAGCTGGTCGTCGAGGGCGCCACGATCTCCGAGGAGATCCGCGAGCACTCTCCCGACATGCTCGCCGCCCTGGAGGAGCGCTTCGCCGCGCTCGACGTGCCGATCACGCTCGTCCCGCACGTCGAGCTGAAGGCGCTCAGCCACGGTGCGCGGGCGGCGGTGCGCTCCGGCGAGTTCACCCCGTACGCCAACGTCGTGCTGCACGCCGGCGTGGCGTACTGAGGCCGTCATGCGCATCGAGCTGCACGACATCCACAAGAGCTTCGGCGAGACCGAGGTGCTGCGCGGCATCGACCTGACGGTCGAGGGCGGCGAGGTCCTCGCGCTCGTCGGCGAGAACGGCGCCGGCAAGTCGACGCTGACCCGCATCGTCTCCGGCGCGTACCGTCCCGACGCCGGCCGCATCGTCATCGACGGCCAGGAGGTCGCCTTCACCGGCCCGCAGGACGCGATGGGCCACGGCATCCAGGTGATCTACCAGGAGTTCCGGCAGAACATCTTCCCGAACCTGACGGTCGCCGAGAACCTCTTCACGCTCGACGAGCAGGCCGAGTTCGGTCGCGTCCTCGTCAGCAAGCGCCGCATGCGCGCCAAGGCCCGCGAGCTGCTCGACCTGATCGGGCTCGACGTCGACCCCGCCACCCCGGTCCACCGGCTCTCGGTCGCGCAGATGCAGATGCTCGAGATGGCCAAGACCGCCGGGCACGACGCGCGGCTGCTCATCCTCGACGAGCCCACCGCGGCGCTCGACGAGCAGGAGTCCGAACGGCTCTTCGAGCAGATCGAGCGGCTGCGCGCGTCGGGCGTGGCGATCGTCTACATCAGCCACCGGCTCGAGGAGGTCTTCCGGCTCTCCCAGCGCGTGGTCGTGCTGCGCAACGGCTCCGTCGCGCTCGAGCGCCCCACCGCCGAGCTCGACGAGCGCGAGGTCGTGACGGCCATGGTCGGACGCACCATCGAGGACTTCTACCCCAAGGAGACCCACACCCGCGACGACGTCGTCCTCGCGGTGCGCGGGCTCGCCGGACCGGACTTCGCCGACGTCTCGTTCGACGTCCGCGCCGGCGAGGTGGTCGGCATCGGTGGCGTGTTCGGCTGCGGCAAGGGCAGCGTCCTGCGCGCCCTGTTCGGGCTGGTGCCGACCACGGCGGCCTCGGTGGCCGTGGACGGCACCACGTACCGCCCGTCGGCGCCGCAGGCGGCCATCGACGCCGGGATCGGCTACGTGCCGCCGGACCGCCAGGCCGAGGGCCTGTGCCTGCAGCAGTCGGTGTCGGACAACATCTCGATGGCCAGCCTGTCGCGCTACAGCACCGGGCCCTACGTGCACCGCGGTCGCGAGCGCGCCGAGACGAGCCGGATCATCGAGCAGCTCTCGATCCGCACGGCCTCGCCCTCGGCGCCGGTCGGCAGCCTGTCCGGCGGCAACCAGCAGAAGGCGCTCTTCGGCGGCTGGGTCCTGACCCACCCCAAGGTGCTGATGATGGAGGAGCCGACCCGCGGCGTCGACGTCGGCGCCAAGGCCGAGATCTACCGGATCATCAACGAGCAGGCCGCCGCCGGCGTCGCCGTCGTGATCGTCTCCTCCGACCTCCCCGAGCTGGTCGCCATGTCCGACCGGCTCCTGGTGATGCGCCAGGGCCACGTCGTGGCCGAGCTCACCGACGACGACCTCACCGAGCAGAAGCTGCTCGAGCACGCATTGGAGAGTGCCGCATGAAGCCGATCATCACCGGGCTGACGTCCCTGAACCGCGAGCTGCGAGCGGTGTGGATGCTGCTCTTCGTCGGCCTCGTGCTGTTCATCGCCACGCCGCTGTTCCTGACCGGGGACAACCTGCTGAACGTCCTGCTCGCCGCGTCGGTCACCGCGTTGCTCGCGGCCGGGCAGACGTACGTCATCATCCTGGCCGAGATCGACCTGTCGGTCGGCGCGATCCTCGGCATCTCGAGCATCGTCACCGCCTTCACGCTGCAGGACCAGCCGCTCGTCGTCGGCCTGCTCGCCGGCTGGGGCGTGGGCGCGCTCGCCGGCCTCGTCAACGGCCTGCTGGTGACGAAGCTGCGCATGCCGTCGTTCATCGCGACGCTCGCGATGATGTCGGTGCTCTCGGGCCTCACCCTGCAGCTGAGCCAGGGCAACCCGGTCTCGATCGACGACGACACGTTCCTCGCGATCGGCCAGGCGAGCCCGCTGGGCGTGCCGAACCCGGTGTGGATCATGCTCGCGGCGTTCGTCGTCTTCGGCCTCGTCCTGGCGAGGTCGCGCTACGGCCGCCACGTCTACGCCGTCGGCGACAACGAGGACGCCGCGCGCCTGGCCGGCATCGAGGTGCACCGCGTGAAGATCCTCGCGTTCGTCATCAGCGGCCTCCTGGCCTCGACCGCCGGGTTCATCCTGGCCGCACGCCTCGGCACCGCCCAGCCCACGGCCGGCACCGGCCTGGAGCTCGCCGCCATCGCCGCCGTCATCATCGGCGGCACCAGCCTCGCGGGAGGCCGCGGCGCCCTCGCGGGCACCCTCATCGGCGCGCTGCTGCTCGGCGTGATCGACAACGGCCTCAACCTGCTCGACGTCTCGCCGTTCCTGCAGGGCGTCGTCAAGGGTCTCGTGATCCTCGTGGCGATCTTCCTGGATCGCAACTCCGATCGTGTCCGGGCGCTGACGCGCCTGGTCCGTCCTCGACGGCCTGGCTCGGGCGCCGACGCGGACACCGCCTCACCCACCACCACTGGAGGAACCCCGTGAACACCTGGAAGAAGACGGCCGCCCTCACCGCGGCCCTGGCGATGACCACGACGCTCGGCGCCTGCGGACGCGGCGGCGACGCCGGCGGCGAGAAGGACGTCAAGGCCACCCTCGTCATCAGCACCCTCAACAATCCGTTCTTCGTCTCCGTCGTCGACGGCGCCAAGGAGGCCGCGCAGGACTCCGGTGTCGACCTCGACGTGCAGAACGCGAACAACAGCGACCAGACGGCGCTCAACGCGACGACGACCGCCCTGACCAAGAAGCCGTCGGTGCTCATCATCGACCCCGTCGGCAGCGAGTCCGGCGGCACGATGACCGAGGCGGCCAACAAGGCCGACGTCCCCGTCGTCGCCTTCGACCGCGCGCCCGACAGCGGCGAGCTCGCCAGCTTCATCGGCTACGACGCCGTCCAGGCCGGCAAGGAGGCCGCGAAGTCGCTCGCCGAGTCGATCGGTGAGAAGGGCAAGGTCGTCGAGATCCAGGGCATCCTCGGCACGAACGTCGCGCAGGACCGCAGCAAGGGCTTCAACGAGGGCATCAAGGCCTACCCGGACATCGAGGTCGTCGCCCAGCAGGCCGCCGACTTCGACCGCGGCAAGGCGCTCGACGTCATGACCAACGTCCTGCAGGGCAACAGCGACATCGACGGCGTCTACGCCGCCAACGACGAGATGGCGCTCGGCGTCGTCGCGGCACTCAAGGCACGCAACCTCGCGGGCCAGGTCAAGGTCGTCGGCAACGACGGCATCGGCGACGCCCTGAAGGCGATCGAGGCGGGCACCATGTACTCCACGCACGCCGAGTCGCCGTTCGTGCTCGGCAAGGAGGTGCTCGGCATCAGCCTCAAGGTCGCCGACGGCGAGAAGGTCGAGAAGAACACCGTCCTGCAGGGCCGACTCGTCACCAAGGACCAGGTGGCAGACTTCTGTGAGTTCCTCACCGACGAGGGCGACACCGACACCTGCAAGGGCATCAGCTGACCGGCTGACCCGGGGCGGCGGGTCCGCGTCGGCACCGACGCGGCCCCGCCGCCCTGCTGCTTCGCCAGCACCACGACCCACCGTTCCACCCGCTCCACCGTCCGAAGGACATCCATGACTCCGTCGTCCCCCGTCACCGCCCCCGTTGCCGACGCCGCAGCCGACACTGCCGCGATCCGTGCCGCCGTGGGCCTCGGCGGCACCGACAACACCGCGCTCCGCGCCTTCCTCGAGGGGCTGCCGGCCGTCGACCCCGTCGGCGTCGAGGCCCGCGCGGCCCAGCTCGCGACCCGCTCGATCAAGAAGGACACCAAGCGCGCCCTCATCGACCTGGCCATCTCGATGGTCGACCTGACGACGCTCGAGGGCGCCGACACCCCCGGCAAGGTGCGCAACCGCCGGCACGGGCGTCAAGGTCGCGTCGGTGGCCACGGCGTTCCCCGCTGGTCGCTCGTCGCTCGAGGTCAAGCTCGCCGACACCCGCCTCGCCGTCGAGGCCGGTGCCGACGAGATCGACATGGTGATCGACCGCGGCGCGTTCCTCGCCGGCGACTACTCCACCGTGTTCGGACAGGTCGAGGCCGTGAAGGCGGCCTGCGGGGACGCCCGGCTCAAGGTGATCCTCGAGACCGGCGAGCTCGCCACCTACGACCACGTGCGCCGCGCGTCGTGGCTCGCGCTGCTGGCCGGTGGCGACTTCATCAAGACCTCCACCGGGAAGATCGCGCCGGCCGCCACGCTGCCCGTCACCCACGTGATGCTGCAGGCCGTGCGAGACCTCTTCGACCTCACCGGCGTGCAGCGTGCGGTGAAGCCCGCCGGCGGCATCCGCACCACGAAGGACGCCATCGCCTACCTCGTCGCCGTGCACGAGGTCGCCGGGCCGCAGTGGCTCGACCCGCACTGGTTCCGCTTCGGCGCCTCGGGCGTCGTCAACGACCTTCTGCTGCAGCGTCGTACCCAGACCCAGGGCCACTACAGCGGCCCCCGCTACGTCAGCGTCGACTGACCCCGTCGACCGACACCACCGAAGGACCCACCCATGGACCTCACCTACGCACCGGCCCTGGAGTCGGCGGCGATCGCCGCGATCAAGCCGCGGTACCAGCTCTTCCTCGACGGCGCGTTCGTCGACGGCGGCGGCGACGACCTGACCTCCGTCAACCCGGCGGCCGGCGAGACCCTCACCACCGTCAGCACCGCGTCCGCGGCCGACGTCGACCGGGCGGTCGCCGCAGCCCGCCGCGCCTACGACGGCCCGTGGTCGCGCATGGGCGGCGCCGAGCGCGGCAAGTACCTGTTCCGCATCGCCCGCGCGATCGCGGAGCGCTCCCGCGAGCTGGCCGTCGCCGAGACCCTCGACAACGGCAAGCCGATCCGCGAGACCCGCGACTTCGACGTGCCCACCGCGGCGCAGCACTTCTTCCACCACGCCGGCTGGGCCGACAAGCTCGGCCACCTGGGCCTCGGTCCCGCGCCGCGCCCGCTCGGCGTGGCCGGGCAGGTCATCCCGTGGAACTTCCCGCTGCTCATGGCCGCGTGGAAGATCGCACCGGCGCTGGCCGCCGGCAACACCGTCGTGCTCAAGCCCGCGGAGACCACGCCGGTCACCGCGCTGATCCTGGCCGAGATCCTCGCCGACGCCGACCTGCCGCCCGGTGTCGTCAACATCCTCCCGGGGGCCGGCGACGTCGGTTCCGCCATCGTCAACCACGCCGGCGTCGACAAGGTCGCGTTCACGGGCTCCACGCCCGTGGGCAAGCGCATCCAGTCCGAGCTCGCCGGCACCGGCAAGAAGCTGACCCTCGAGCTGGGGGGCAAGGGCGCGAACATCGTGTTCGCCGACGCGGCGATCGACCAGGCCGTCGAGGGCATCGTGTCGGGCATCTTCTTCAACCAGGGCCAGGTCTGCTGCGCCGGCTCGCGCCTGCTCGTGCAGGAGTCGGTCGCCGAGGAGTTCCTCGAGAAGCTGAAGCGGCGCGTGGAGACGCTGCGCGTGGGCGAGCCGCTCGACAAGAACACCGACGTCGGCGCCCTGAACAGCCAGATGCAGTATGACAAGGTCACCGGCCTGGTCGAGGTCGGGGCCGAGGAGGGCGCCGGCGTCTGGACCAGCAGCTGCGCCCTGCCGGAGCGCGGCTGGTTCGTCGCCCCGACCGTGTTCACCGACGCGACCGCGTCGATGCGGGTGGCCCGCGAGGAGATCTTCGGCCCCGTGCTGACCACCCTGACCTTCCGGACGCCCGAGGAGGCGCTCGCGAAGGCCAACAACACCCCCTACGGCCTGTCGGCCGGCGTGTGGACAGAGAAGGGGTCGCGCGCGATGGGCATGGCCGCCGGCCTCAAGGCCGGTGTCGTCTGGGACAACACGTTCAACAAGTTCGACCCGACCGCCTCCTTCGGCGGCTACGGCGAGTCCGGCTTCGGCCGCGAGGGCGGGACGGCCGGCATGGCCGCCTACCTCGACACCGACGACGAGGGAGCGCTCTGATGGCACGTCTGACGGTCGCGAAGACCTACAAGCTCTACCTCGGCGGCGCCTTCCCGCGCTCGGAGTCCGGTCGTACCTACCAGGTGCACGACACGAAGGGTTCGCTCATGGCCAACGCCGCGCTCGCCTCCCGCAAGGACGCCCGCAACGCCGTCGTCGCCGCCCGGTCGGGCCTGGCGAAGTGGGCCGGCGCCACCCCCTACAACCGCGGGCAGGTCCTGTACCGCGTGGCGGAGATGCTGGAGGCCCGTCGGGCCGAGCTGGCCGACCTCATCGTGCAGAGCCGGGGCGTGAAGCCGGCCGAGGCGCGCGCCGAGGTCGACGCGGCGGTGGACCGGGTCGTGCACTACGCCGGCTGGACCGACAAGCTGTCGGCCGTCTTCGGTGGCGCGAACGCTGTGTCGGGCCCCTACTTCAGCTACTCCGCGCCGGAGCCCACGGGCGTCGTCGCGGTGGCCGCGTCGTCGGCGTCGCCGCTGCTGCCCCTGGTGAGCGCCGTGCTGCCCGTGCTGGCCGGCGGCAACACCGCGGTCGTCGTCGCGTCGCAGGCCGACCCGACGGTCGCGGTGACGTTCGCGGAGGTGCTGGCGACGAGCGACGTGCCCGCGGGCGTCGTCAACCTGCTCACCGGCGACCAGGCCGAGATCATGCCGTGGCTCGCCAGCCACGGCGACGTCAACGGCCTCGACCTCACCGGCGTGCCTGCCGACCAGCGCGTCGCCCTGGAGCGTGCGGCCGCCGACACGGTGAAGCGCGTCCACTCCCCCCGTCGCGAGCCCGACTTCACCGCCGTCCCCGGCACCGCCCGCCTCCGCGCCTTCGCTTGCGGGTGGGTCGGCGTACTGACCGCGTGACCCACGGTGTGTGCGGTTGACGACGATCTCTCGTCGGGCTTTCGTCAGTACCTCCACACAACGCGGGGGCCGGCGGGGGCGTAGGGGGTCTGGGGTTGCTGGTGCGCTGCCGCAGGGGGTCTCGTCGAGCTGGGCTGGGTTTTCGGGGTGCGGCCCGCGTGGGACGCAAGAATCTGCGTTCGTGCGCTGGAACTCGAAGGATTCTGCGTTTGCTACGGGATCCCGTCGTGAACGCAGAAAAGTTCGACCTGACTCGCGTGAGTGCAGAATCGTGCGTCCACCGCAAGCCACCGCCCGAGAACCCAGACCACCGGCCCGCCAGCCGCCCGGTCGAGGCCCTTTCGGAGACCGCACCCAGCGCGAGCCGAGGCAGCGCACGAGCAATGACAGGGCGATCGCAGGCTGCGCAGCAGCAACGGCAGGCCCCCTACGACAGCGCACCAGCAGGACGAGATGAACCGCGCAGTGCACCAGCGGGCCGAGACCCCCGCAGGCGCTGCTCAGCCGGACTGGCTGCCCGCCTCGATGAGGACGGTGACGGTCTCGGCGACGCAGGCGGGCTTGTCCTGACCCTTGATCTCGATCTGGTGGCGCAGAGTGACCTGCTGGCCGCGGTCGGTGTCGTGCACGTCGACGACGCTCACGCGGTTGCGGATCTTCGAGCCGACGGTCACCGGCGTCATGAACCGCACCTTGTTGAGGCCGTAGTTGACCCGGGCGACGTCGCCCGCGAACGCGTACACCTGCGCGCCGAGGAACGGGAGCATCGACAGGGTGAGGTAGCCGTGCGCGATGGTCGCGCCGAAGGGTCCCTCCGCCGCGCGCTCGGGATCGACGTGGATCCACTGGCGGTCACCGGTCGCGTCGGCGAACAGGTCGATCCGCTCCTGGGACACCTGCACCCACTCGCTCACACCGAGCTCGGTCCCCACCGACTCGGCGACCTCCTGCCGGTCGTTCAGCACACGCATGCCCTCGACCCTAGGCCATCGTCACTCGACGCGACCCAGCACGACGTCGCGCGGGACGAACGGACCCGAGCCGACCTCTGCCGCGCCGTCGAGAGCCTCCAGCGCGCGCTCGAACCGCTCCGGCGTGTCGGTGTGCAGCGTCATCAGCGGGGCGCCGGCGCGCACCTCGTCGCCCGGCTTCGCGTGCAGCTCGACGCCTGCGCCCGCCTGCACGTCCTCGCCGGGGCGCGAACGCCCGGCACCGAGGCGCCAGGCGGCGATGCCGACGGCGAAGGCGTCCAGCGACGTGAGCACGCCGTCGGCCTGCGCCGTCACGACGTGCGTCTCGCGGGCGGTCGGCAGCGGGGCGTCCGGGTCGCCGTCCTGCGCGGTGATCATCCGCCGCCAGGCGTCCATCGCGCGACCGTCGGCCAGCGCGTCGGCGGGGTCGACGTCGCCCCGACCGGCCGCGGCGAGCATCTCGCGGGCGAGCGCCAGCGTCAGGTCGACGACGTCCGACGGTCCGCCGCCGGCCAGCACCTCGACCGACTCGCGCACCTCGAGGGCGTTGCCGGCGGTCAGGCCGAGGGGGGTGGACATGTCGGTGAGCAGGGCGACGGTGGTGACGCCGGCGTCCTTGCCGAGGGCCACCATGGTCTCGGCCAGCTCGCGGGCCCGCGCCTCGTCCTTCATGAACGCGCCGGAACCGACCTTCACGTCCAGCACGAGGGCGCCGGTGCCCTCCGCGATCTTCTTGCTCATGATCGAGCTGGCGATCAGGGGGATCGCCTCGACGGTGCCCGTCACGTCGCGCAGGGCGTAGAGCTTCTTGTCGGCGGGCGCGAGGCCCGACCCGGCCGCGCAGATCACGGCGCCGACGTCGTCGAGCTGGGCGAGCATCTCCTCGTTGCTGAGGGCCGCGCGCCAGCCGGGGATCGACTCGAGCTTGTCGAGCGTCCCGCCCGTGTGCCCGAGCCCGCGACCCGACAGCTGCGGCACCGCGACGCCGCAGGCCGCGACGAGGGGCGCGAGGGGCAGCGTGATCTTGTCGCCCACACCGCCCGTGGAGTGCTTGTCGGCCGTGGGCCGGCTCAGCGAGGAGAAGTCCATCCGCTCGCCGCTCGCGATCATCGCGCCGGTCCAGCGGGAGATCTCGTCGCGGTCCATGCCGTTGAGCAGGATCGCCATGGCCAGCGCCGACATCTGCTCCGGCGCGACGACGCCGCGCGTGTAGGCGTCGACGACCCAGTCGATCTGGGCGTCGGTGAGCCGGTGGCGGTCGCGCTTGGCGGCGATCACCGCGGGCGCGTCGAACGGTTCGTGCGTGGTCACAGGGTCACCTCGAGGGACTCGTAGCCGCGCAGCACCCACGTGGGGCGACGCGGAGCGGCGCCGTGCAGCGCGATGGTCGGGAAGCGGTCGAGCAGCCGGCGCACGGTGATCTCCAGCTCCACACGGGCGAGCGGTGCGCCCAGGCAGAAGTGCAGACCCATGCCGAAGCCGACGTGCGGATTCGGGTCGCGGCCGACGTCGAAGGTGTCGGCCGCCTCGAAGGCGGCGGGGTCGCGATTAGCCGAGCCCATGAGGCAGGCGACGGTCTCGCCCGCGCGCACGGTGACGCCCGCGACGTCGACGTCCTTCGTGGCGGTGCGCTCGAACATCTGCAGCGGGGCGTCGTAGCGGATGAGCTCCTCGAGCGCGGTGGCCGCGCTGACCTCGCCGCCCGTCACCCTGGCCTGCTGGTCGGGGTGCGAGAGCAGCGCGTGCATGCCGTTGCCGAAGACGTTCACCGACGCCTCGTGGCCCGCGTTCAGCAGCAGCACGACGGTGGCCACGAGCTCGTCGTCGCTGAAGCCGCCGGCCCGCGTGCCGGCGCCCTCCTCGCGCTCGGCGATCAGGTCGCTCACGAGGTCCTCCCCCGGCTCCGCCCGACGCAACGCGACCACGTCGCGCACGTACGCCGCGAACTCGCTGCTGGCCTGCACCGCTGCCGCGCGGACGTCGTCACCGACGCCCTGCTCGTACATGTGCACGATGGCCTGCGACCAGTCCCGCAGACGCACGTGGTCCTCGCGCGGCACGCCCAGGAGGTCGGCGATGACGAACACCGGCATCGGCTCCGCGTAGCGGGCGAGCAGGTCGACGGGACGTCCCTCCCGCAGGTCGGACTCGAGGTCATCGAGCATGGCGTCGGCGAGGGTCTCGATGCGCGGAGCCATCCGCTCGACGTGGCCGCGTGCGAACGCCCCGGCGAGCAGGCGCCGCATGCGCGTGTGCTCCGGCGGCTCGTTCTCCATGAGCTGGTTGCGGTGCAGCGTGTTGAAGGGCTCCATCTGCTCGGCCGGCTCCCAATCGGTCCACAGCCGGCCGAGCGCGCGGTTGCGCAGCACGGCGCTGACGGCCGAGTGGGTGGTGGCCACCCAGCGTCCCTCGCCGCTGCGCAGCATCGGCCCGGCGGCCCGCCACTGCGCCAGCAGCGGGTACGGGTCGTCGAGGAGCGCGGGGTCGGTCAGGTCGGGTGTGGGCAGGTCGAGCGCTGCGCTCACGCGGGGTTCTCCTGGTCGGGGGCGTCGGGGCCGCTGCTGCCGTCGGCGGCGGCGTCGAGGTCGCTGCTGTCGAAGGCGTCGGGCAGCACCTGGTCCATCGTGACGACGCCACGGGCGGTGAGCAGCTCCATGGTCGGCCCGCCGTTCTCCCACAGGAGCTGACGGCAGCGGCCGCACGGCATGAGCGGACGACCCTGGCCGTCGACGCACGCGACGGCACGCAGGCGCCCGCCGCCGGTGGCGTGCAGGGCCGAGACCATGCCGCACTCCGCGCAGAGCGCCACGCCGTACGCCGCGTTCTCGACGTTGCAGCCGAGCACGACGCGGCCGTCGTCGACGAGCCCTGCCACACCGACCTTGTACTTCGAGTACGGCGCGTACGCGCGCTGCATCACCTCGGTGGCGTACCGGGTGAGCGCGTCCCAGTCGACGGGGTCGTCGGCGGTGCTGATGCCGAGTCCGAACGAGCCGGCCACTAGCCCGCACTCCCCTTGCGGTACGGCTTGCCGTCCGCAGCCGGCATCCGCAGGCGTTGCGAGAACAGGGCGAGCACCAGCAGCGTGGTCAGGTAGGGCGTCATGCCCGTGAGGTCCTCGGGCACCGAGCTGGTGAGGAAGTACCAGAGCGCCACGACGACGCCCAGCAGCGCGGCGACCAGCGCCGAGCGGCGGCCGTGCTGACGCCACTGCCAGATCGCCAGGGCGACGAGCCCGACGGCCACGAGCAGCAGCAGGCCGTGGATCGTGTCGCCACCACCGCGCAGGCGCAGCGTGTCGGTGTAGCCGAACAGGCCGGCACCGGCCAGCAGCCCGCCGGGACGCCAGTTGCCGAAGATCATGGCGGCCAGGCCGATGTAGCCGCGTCCGCCGGTCTGCCCGTCACGGAACCCGTTGGCGGCGACCAGTGCGAGGAACCCGCCCGCCAGACCGGCGAAGGCGCCGGACGTGACGACGGCGACGAACTTGTAGCGGATCACGTCGATGCCGAGCGACTCGGCGGCCGCCGGGCTCTCGCCGACCGACCGCAGGCGCAGGCCGAACCGCGTGCGCCACAGGACGTACCAGGTGAGCGCGAACAGGGCCAGCGAGATCAGCGTCAGGACGCTGAGGTTCGAGACGAGCGCACGCAGGAGCGCGGCCGCGTCGGACACGAGGAACCAGTTCTTCGCCTCGAGGTCGCCGAGCGGGTCGGCGAGCGCGCTGATCGTGATCGCCGGCAGGTCGTCGACGCGGGGCGACTGCGTCTGCCCACCTCCGGGGACGCCCGTGAACGCCAGGACGGCCAGGTACTGGACCGCGCCGAGGGAGATGATGTTGATCGCGACGCCGGAGACGATGTGGTCGACGCCGAACAGGACGGTGGCGATCGCGTGCAGCAGGCCGCCCGCGGCACCCAGCAGGATCGCGCCGAGCACGCCCTGCCACGGTCCGTAGAAGTACCCGAAGTAGCCGGCCCCGAACGTGCCGAGGATCATCATGCCCTCGAGGCCGATGTTGACGACGCCCGCACGCTCGGCCCAGAGACCGCCCAGACCGGCCAGGCCGATGGGCACGGCGGCGACCAGCGTGGCGCGCAGGGTGCCCGACGACGCGAGGTCGTCGGCGCCGGTGACGACGCGCAGCACCGCCAGGAGCAGGAGCAGCCCGGCCAGGCCGAGCAGCACCTTGGCGAACGAGACGCGGGAGCGGCCCGCGGGGGCCGTCGGCGCGCCGCCGACGGGAGGGGTGGCCACGCTCATCGCCGCACCTCCGTGGGAAGAGCACGGTACGGAGGTGCCGCGCTGAGGTGTTCGTGGATCACTCGCTGGCGCTCGCTCATCGCCGCACCTCCGTGGGAAGAGCACGGTACGGAGGTGCCGCGATGAGGTGTTCGTGTTTCCCTCGCTGGCGCTCGTTCATCGGTCTGCTCCCTCCGTGGTGGCGCCGGTGCGTCGTTGGGCGTCGAGCGCGGCGGCGACCTGGCGCTGCTCGAGGCGCACGCCGTAGCGACGCACCACCTCGTAGGCGATGACGACGGTCAGCACGATGACGCCCTGCGTGATCTTGACGATGTCGGGCGAGACGTCCTGCAGGATCTGCAGCGGGTTCGACTGCTCGTCGAGGAAGGCGAAGAGCAGCGCGCCGAGCGCGATGCCGACGGGGTGGTTGCGGCCGAGCAGCGCGATCGCGATGCCCGCGAAGCCCAGCCCGGACTGGAAGGTCGAGCCGTACGCGAACGCCTCGCCGAACAGGATGGGCAGGCCCACCAGGCCGGCGGCGGCACCGGAGAGCAGCATCGAGACGAGGATCATCTTCTTCACGTCGATGCCGGACGCCACGGCCGCGGTCTCCGACAGGCCCGTCGCCCGCAGGTCGAAGCCGAAGCGGGTCTTGTTGATCACGAGCCAGTACACGACGCCGACGACGATCGCGATGAAGACGAAGCCGTACACCTCGTTCGGCGACCCGGGGAAGAGCGTGAACCCGGGGATGCGGCTGCCCTCGGGGATCTCCTTCGTCGCGGTGATGTTGGAGCCGGGGTCGTTCACGGCGGCCTTGCGCAGCAGGAAGGCCACGAGCGCCGTCGCGATGGCGTTGAGCATGATCGTCGAGATCACCTCCGAGACGCCACGCGTGACCCGCAGCAGGCCCGCGATGCCGGCCCAGGCGGCACCCACGAGCATCGCGGCCAGGATGGCGGCGGCGGTGTTGAGCCAGCCGGGCAGCCACGCCTCGCCGGCCACGACCGCGGCGGCGAACGACGCGACGCGGTACTGGCCGTCGACGCCGATGTTGAAGAGGTTCATCCGGAAGCCGATGGCCACCGCGACGCCCGAGAGGTAGTAGACGGTGGCGCTGTTGACGATGTTCGTCAGGCCGCGCGCCTCCGGGATGCTGAGGATCTGCCCCCACACCCCGCCCACGGAGTCGCCCGCCACCACGAGCACGAGGCTCGTGATGAGGAAGGCCGCCACGAGGGCGAGCGCGGGCGCAGCGACCGCGAGGCCGATGCGCTTGAGTCGCTGGTCGGTCATGCGACGTCTCCTGCTGCGTCGTCGCCGGCGCCGGTCATGGCCGAGCCGAGCTGCTGGGGGGTCACGGTCGCCGGGTCGAACACGTCGGGGACGAGACGGCCGCGCAGGATCACGCGGATGGTGTCGGACAGGCCGATGAGCTCGTCGAGGTCGGCGGAGATGAGCAGCACCGCCAGGCCGTCGCGGCGGGCCCGCTTGATGTGGTCCCAGATGGCGGCCTGGGCGCCGACGTCGACGCCGCGCGTCGGGTGGGCGGCGACGAGCAGGCTCGGCTCGCCGGTCATCTCGCGACCGATGATGAGCTTCTGCTGGTTGCCTCCCGACAGCGCCCGGGCCAGCACGTCGATGCCGGGCGTGCGGACGTCGTACTCCTCGACGATGCGCTGGGTGTCGGAGCGGGCGCCCTTGCGGTCGATGAAGGGGCCGGAGACGTTGGGCTCGCGGGTCTGGTGGCCCAGCACGCGGTTCTCCCACAGCGGCGCGTCGAGCAGCAGCGCGTGGCGGTGCCGGTCCTCGGGGATGTACCCGATGCCGGCCTCGCGGCGCCGCCGCGTCGACAGCCCGGCGAGGTCGGCGCCCGACAGGCGCACGGAGCCGGTGGCACCGGGACGCATGCCCATGATCGCCTCGACGAGCTCGGCCTGGCCGTTGCCCTCGACGCCGGCGATGCCCAGGACCTCGCCGGCGTGGATGTCGAAGGAGATGCCCTCCAGCAGCGGCCGGTTCTCGCCGGGCAGTCCGAGGTCGGCCACGTGCAGGGTCACGCGCTCGGTGACGGTGGAGGCCTCGGTGGAGGGGCTGGGGAGCTCCGAGCCGACCATGAGCTCGGCCAGCTGGCGCGAGGTGACGCCGGCAGCGGGACGGGTGTCGACCGTCGTGCCGCGTCGGACCACCGTGACCGTGTCGGCGACCGAGAGCACCTCGTCGAGCTTGTGGGAGATGAAGATGACCGCGAGGCCCTCGGCCTTCAGCTCGCGCAGGTTGTCGAAGAGCTCGTCGACCTCCTGCGGGACGAGCACGGCCGTCGGCTCGTCGAGGATGATCACCGACGCCCCGCGGTAGAGCACCTTGAGGATCTCGATGCGCTGGCGGGCGCCGACGCCGAGGTCCTCGACGAGCACGTCGGGATCGATGTCGAGGCCGTACGCCTCGGACAGGCGCCGGATCTCGGCGCGGGCCGCGTCGCCGATGCCGTGCAGCTTCTCGGCACCCAGCACGACGTTCTCGAGCACCGTGAAGTTGTCGGCCAGCATGAAGTGCTGGAAGACCATGCCCACGCCCGCAGCGATCGCGTCGGACGGGGAGCCGAGGTCGACGGGACGGCCCTGGATCTCGATCGTCCCGGAGTCCGGCTTCTGGACGCCGTAGAGGATCTTCATGAGCGTCGACTTGCCGGCACCGTTCTCGCCGACGATGGCGTGCACGGTGCCGCGGCGGACGTCGATGTCGATGTCGTGGTTGGCGATGACGCCCGGGAACGTCTTGCCGATGCCCCGCAGCCGGACGACGACGTCGCCGGTCTCGGGGTTCGTGGTGCCGTCGGGGACGGACGTGGTCACGCAGCACTCCTCTGCGGAGGGCCCGACCGTCGGCCGGGCGGGTGTCAGCGGGGTCGAGCAGGTCGGACGAACGGGTCACGGTCCGGCCCCACGCTCGCGCGCAGGGCCGGACCGCGTCAAGCCGTCAGGATCGCAGGGATCCTCGTCACTCGCTGGGGACGGTGATGGAACCGTCCACGATCTGCTTCTTGTACTCGTCCAGCTTGCTGGCGATGTCGTCGACCTGGCCACCGGTCTTGGAGTAGCCGACGCCGTCGACCTTGAGGTCGTAGACGGTCGGGCCGGTCGGCACCTTGCCGTCGGCGACACCCTGCAGGTAGGAGAACACGGCGACGTCGATGTTCTTCAGCATCGAGGTCAGGATGACGTCGCGCACCGACGGGTCGGCCGTGAGGGCCTGGTCGGAGTCGACGCCGATCGCCTTGGCGTCGGCGTCCTTCGCGGCCTCGAACACACCCGCGCCGGAGCCGCCGGCCGCGTGGTAGACGATGTCGGCACCCTTGTCGAACATGCCCTCGGCGGCGGTCTTGCCCTTCGCCGGGTCGCCGAAGCCGCTGAAGTCCGGCGGCTGCGTCAGGTAGCGGCTCTGGATCTCGATGTCGGGGTTGACGGCCTTGGCGCCCGCCTCGTAGCCGACCTCGAACTTCTTGATGAGCGGCGTCTCGACGCCACCGACGAAGCCGATGTTGTCGGACTCGGTCTTCAGCGCCGCGGCGGCGCCGACGAGGAAGGAGCCCTGCTCCTCGGCGAACAGCAGGTTCGCGATGTTGTCGCCCTCGACCGCGTCGTCGACGATCGCGAAGTTGACCTCGGGGTTCTCCTTGGCGATCTTGCCGACCGCGGAGGAGTACGCGAAGCCCACGGCGATGACGGGGTTGTACCCGGCGTCGACCAGCTGCTGGAGGCGGCCCTCGCGCGCCGACTCGGCCTCGCCGTCCTGCGCCTCGGCGGTCTGCACCTCGAAGCCCAGCTCGCACTCGGCCTTGTCGAGGCCCTTGGCGGCGGAGTCGTTGAACGACTGGTCACCGCGACCGCCCACGTCGAAGGCCATGCCGACCTTGGTGTCGACCTTGGCGACGCAGTCCTTGCCGCTGGCGCTGCTGTCCTCGCTGTCGGTGCTCTTCTTCGCGCAGCCCGCACCAGCGAGCACGAGCGCGGCCACGCCGGCGACGGCGGTGACCTTCGTGAGACGACGCAATGTTCCTCCTCAGACTTCGCCGGCGAGCCCGGCACGCCTGCACCCTAACCGCGCGCAGGGTCCCGCGGGAGGGCCTCGGGGCGATTGCTCCGGGCCGTAACCGGATCGTCACCTTGCCAGGTCGGCGGGGGCGCGCTAGTGCAGCGTCGAGCAGGCCAGGACCTTCGCGCCGACGGCGATCGCGCGCTCGTCGATGCGTAGGTTGCCCTGGTGGAGGTCGTACGTGGGGCCGTCCGGCGTGCGGGTGCCGAGCCGTCCCATGGCGCCCGGCACCGCCTCGACGTACCAGGCGAAGTCCTCGCCGCCGAGGCTCTGGCTCGTCGTCGCGACGGCGGCGGGTCCGATGGCGTCGGAGACGGCCCGTCGCAGGACCTCGGTGACGCCGAAGTCGTTGACGACCGGCGGGACGCCGCGCACGTAGGTGACGTCGGCGCTGACGCCGAACGGCTCGATGATGTCGGCGATGAGGCCGCGGACGAGGTGCTCCGCCTGGTGCCAGGCGGCGGAGTCGAGCATGCGCAGGGTGCCGCTCAGCTCACCCGTGGAGGGGATGACGTTGGGCGCGTTGCCGGCGCGCACGGAGCCCCAGACGAGGCTCGCGCCGGACCGCGGGTCGAAGCGGCGCGAGAGCACCGCGGGCAGCTGGGTGACCAGGCTCGCGAGGGCGTAGGTGAGGTCCTCGGTGAGGTGCGGTCGCGACGTGTGCCCGCCGCGACCGGAGAGGGTCACCTGGATCCGGTCGGACGCGCCGGTGATCGGGCCCTCGCGCAGGCCGACCTGGCCGACGTCGAGCGAGGGGTCGCAGTGCAGCGCGACGATGCGGGAGACACCACGCAGCACCCCGGCGGACAGGAGCCGCAGGGCACCACCGGGCATGACCTCCTCGGCCGGCTGGAAGATCAGCCGCACGCGGCGGGGCAGACCGCCCGCCTGGTGCAGCTCCTGCAGCGCGACCGCGGCACCCACCAGGGCCGAGACGTGGACGTCGTGGCCGCAGGCGTGGGCGACGCCCGGCACGGTGGAGCGCCAGGGGTCGGACGTCGTGTCGTCGACGGGCAGCGCGTCGAGGTCGGCGCGCAGCGCGACGATCGGCCCCTCCTCGGGCCCGACCTCGGCGACCAGCCCGGTGCCCTCGAACCGCTCGTGGACGAGACCCAGCTTGTCCATCCAGCCGGCCACCACGTCGGTGGTCCGCTCCTCGTGCCACGACAGCTCGGGGCTGGCGTGCAGGTCGCGGCGCAGCTCGATCAGGTCGGGCGTGACGACCTCGATCGAGCGGGCGATGGCTTCGACGGACATTCGGCCAGGATAGTCCCGCCCGGCACGTCCCGCGGGACGTGTCCGCCGAGCGGCCGTCGTCGTCGCGGTCGGCGCGCCGACAGGGCGCGCCGGAAGGGTCGGGGCCGAGCAGGGGTCAGGCCAGGGCGCGGCGGATCGACTCGACCGTCTCGTCGGCGAGCGCGTCGAGCCGGCGGCGCAGCACGAGCGGCGCGAGCTGGTGCAGCGGGAACGGGAAGTCGAACTGCGCCCGGTAGTGGACCTGCGTGGCGGTGTCGTCGACGGGGGTGAACGACATGACGTCGGTGGCGGTCGTGCGTCCGTTCACGCCCTTGCAGGCGAAGAAGGCCGGCGGGTCGAAGCCGACCGTCTCGTACTCGAGCGTGACGGTGCGCCCCATGAACCGCGACCGGTTCGCGTACCGGGTGCCCATGCCGCCGTCACCCGACAGGCGCGTCGTCTCGATCGTGCCGGGGTCCCAGTGCTCGGTGTTCTCGAAGTCGCTGAGGAAGGCGAAGACCTCCTCGACCGGCCGGGGCAGGGTGAAGGTGCGCTCGACGTCCATGCTGCGAGCGTAGGCGAGCCACCAGCTCGGCGACGTCGCGGCGCTGGATCTCGCGTCCGTGCGCGTAGAACGCCAGCGCGACGGCCACGCCGAGCAGCGACAGCGACCCACCACCGATCAGCGTCCAGCGGGCACCGAACGTCTCCCCCACCCAGCCGATGAACGGCGAGCCGAGCGGCGTGCCGCCCATGAAGATCATGAGGTACAGCGCCGCGACGCGTCCGCGCATGACCGGCTCGGTCGTGAGCTGGATGGTGGCGTTGGCCGCCGTGATCATCGTCAGCGCGCAGAGGCCGAGCAGCGGGAGCACGAGCGCGTAGGTGAGGTAGTCGGGCATCAGCCCCGCGACGATCTCGACGACGCCGAACGCGATGGCCGCCCCCACCACGAACCGCAGTCGCGGCCGTTCGCGCCGGGCGGCCAGGAGCGCGCCGGCCAGCGAGCCGATCGCCATGACCGAGCCGAGGATGCCGTACTCCCCCGCGCCCTTGTCGAAGACGTCGGTCGCCATGAGGGCGCTGGTCATCTGGAAGTTCAGGCCGAAGGTGCCGACCGCGAACACGATGGACAGGACGAGCACGAGGTCGGGCCGGGCGCGGACGTACCGGACGCCCTCGCGCACCGCGCCCTTGCGACTGCCCATGACGGGCGCGGGCGAGAGCCGTGCGGGGTCGAGGCGCTGCAGCGAGGCGATGACGGCGAGGTAGCTGACGGCGTTGGCCAGGATGACCCAGCCCGTCGCCTCGACGCCCGACCCGCCTGCGGCGATGAGCAGGCCCGCGAGCGCGGGACCGATCATGCGGGCGGAGTTGAAGGACGCCGAGTTGAGGCCGACGGCGTTGGAGAGGTCGTCGGGTCCGACCATCTCGACGACGAACGACTGGCGGGCGGGCGCGTCGAACGCGGTGCCGACGCCGAACACGAACGCCAGCACGTAGACGTGCCACGCCTGGGCGGCTCCCGTGACGGCGAGGACGCCGAGGATCGCGGCGGGCACGGCCATGGCCACCTGCGTGCAGCGCAGCACGGTCCGCTTGGGATACCGGTCGGCGACCACGCCGGCGACCGGCGACAGCAGGAGCGCAGGCAGGAACTGCAGGCCGGTCGTGATGCCGAGGGCGGTGCCGCTCGAGGTCAGCTGGAGGACGAGCCAGTCCTGCGCGACGCGCTGCATCCAGGTGCCCACGTTGGAGACGAGGGCTCCCGCGGCGTAGACGCGGTAGTTGCGGACGTGCAGCGCGCGGAAGGTCGGGCTCACGACTCGGTGATCCGGGTCAGGATCGCCGACGCCTCCCGCAGCAGGGCCCGCTCGCGGGGGTCGAGCTCGGCGAGACGCTGGTGCAGCCAGGCGTCGCGACGCCGACGCTCCTCCGCGAGCGTCTTCTCGCCGAGGTCGGAGAGGCTGACGACAACCTGACGGCCGTCCTGCGGGTGCGGTGCGCGCTCGACGAGACCGTCCTCGGCGAGGCAGTTCAGGGTGCGGGTCACGCTGGGGGCGCTCACACGCTCACGGGCGGCGATCGACGACGGCGACGTCGGACCCAGCTGGCGCAGCGTGCCCAGCACGGACATCTGCGTCGGGGTCAGGTCGGAGTGCCGCTCCTGCCGGAGCCTGCGGTTGAGTCGGGCCACCGCCAGCGCGAGGTTCTGGGAGTCGGTGGGCATGTCCTTAGCCTAGGTCATTAACCATGCTAATTCAAATCTGCAACCATTCACGGGTGGGTGCGCGTGCTGTCGGGGCGACAGGTCGCTCCCTCTCGGCGACGGGGCTGCGTCGGCGTGGGTGGTCGTGGTCCTGCTTTCTGCGGGCCTCGACGGGGCAGGGGGCATGGGGTTGACCGGGCACGCCGGAGCCCTCAACCGGTGGGTCAGCAACCCCAGGAGGCGGTCTGCGGTTGAGGATCCACCGATTCGCGCGGCTTCGGGCGCTGCGGTTGCAGATCCACCGATGGAGGGCTCGAGCACGGCGCGTCGGCGCGTCGGGCGGTGAGTTCTCCACTGAGAGCCCCCGAGCGGTGGGTCCTCCATCGTCTCAGCGCTGGGATGGTGGAGAACCCACCGCCCACGGCGGCATCCAGTCGATCGGTGGAGAAGTCACCGCTCGAGGGGCACAGCGCATCCGCCCGGCCCGGACGTCACGACCGCCCGCCACCTCCGGGGAGGTGACGGGCGGTCGAGGGACGGTGCGTCAGGCCTGGCCGGCGGCCAGCGCCCCGAGCAGGTCGCGGTTGAGCCGCGAGATGACGTCGAGCGGGATGCCCTTGGGGCAGGCCGCCGTGCACTCGCCGATGTTGGTGCAGGAGCCGAAGCCCTCCGCGTCGTGCTGCGCGACCATGCTGGCCACGCGCGACTCACGCTCCGGCTGACCCTGCGGCAGCAGGCCCAGGTGGGTCACCTTGGCGGCCGTGAACAGCATCGCCGAGCCGTTCGGGCACGCCGCGACGCAGGCACCGCAGCCGATGCAGGTCGCCGCCGCGAACGCGTGGTCGGCGTCCTCCTTCGGCACCGGGAGGTTGTTGGCCTCCGGGGCCGAGCCGGTGTTGACGCTGATGTAGCCGCCGGACTGGATGATGCGGTCGAACGCGCCGCGGTCGACGACGAGGTCCTTGACGATCGGGAACGCGCCCGCGCGCCACGGCTCGATGTCGATGACGTCGCCGTCCTTGAACGAGCGCATGTGCAGCTGGCAGGTCGTCGTGACCTCGGGGCCGTGCGCGATGCCGTTGATGACGACGCCGCACGACCCGCAGATGCCCTCACGGCAGTCGTGGTCGAACGCGACCGGCTCCTCGCCGGCGAGCGTGAGCTGCTCGTTGAGCACGTCGAGCATCTCCAGGAACGACATGTCCTCGGAGACGTCGTCGAGGTGGTACCCGACCATCTCGCCCTTCGCGTCGGCGTTCTTCTGGCGCCAGACGTTGACGGTGATCTTCACTTGCAGCTCCTGTTCACTTGTACGACCGGGCCTTCATCTCGACGTACTCGTACTCGAGCGGCTCCTTGTGCAGGATCGGCTTCTCGCCGCCGAACTCCCACGCCGCCACGTAGGCGAAGCGGTCGTCGTGGCGCAGCGCCTCGCCGTCCTCGGTCTGGCTCTCGGCGCGGAAGTGACCGCCGCACGACTCCTCGCGGTTGAGCGCGTCGATGCACATCAGCTCGCCCAGCTCGAAGAAGTCGACGACGCGGCCCGCCCGCTCCAGGGTCTGGTTCAGCTCCTCGGCCTCACCGGTGACCTTCACGTTCTTCCAGAAGTCGTCGCGCAGCTCGCGGATCAGGCCGATGGCCTTCGTCAGGCCCTCCTCGGTCCGCTCCATGCCGCAGTACTCCCACATGATGTGGCCGAGCTCCTTGTGGTAGCTGTCGACCGTGCGGTTGCCGTCGACGGCCAGCAGCTTCTGGATGCGCTCCTCGACGGCCTGACGGGCCTCGAGGACCGCCGGGTGGTCCTCGGCGACCGGCTCGAACGGACCCGCGGCCAGGTAGTTGGCGATCGTCGTCGGCAGCACGAAGTAGCCGTCGGCGAGGCCCTGCATCAGCGCCGAGGCACCGAGGCGGTTGGCGCCGTGGTCGGAGAAGTTGGCCTCACCGGTGACGAAGAGGCCCTCGATGTTGGACTGCAGGTCGTAGTCGACCCACAGGCCACCCATGACGTAGTGCACGGCGGGGTAGATGCGCATCGGCACCTCGTAGGGGTTCTCACCCGTGATCCGCTCGTACATGTCGAAGAGGTTGTCGTACTTCTCGCGCACCGCGTCCTCGCCCAGACGCTTGATCGCGTCGGCGAAGTCGAGGTAGACGCCGCGGCGGAAGTCGCCGACCATCGGGCCCACGCCGCGACCCTCGTCGCAGACGTTCTTGGCCTGGCGGGAGGCGATGTCGCGGGGGACCAGGTTGCCGAAGGAGGGGTAGATCCGCTCCAGGTAGTAGTCGCGGTCCTCCTCGGGGATGTCGCGCGGGTCCTTGGTGCAGTCCTCGGCCTTCTTCGGCACCCAGATGCGACCGTCGTTGCGCAGCGACTCCGACATCAGCGTCAGCTTCGACTGGTGGTCGCCGGAGACGGGGATGCAGGTGGGATGGATCTGCGTGTAGCAGGGGTTGGCCATGTAGGCACCCTTGCGGTGCGCACGCCACGCGGCGGTGACGTTGGACCCCATCGCGTTGGTCGAGAGGAAGAAAACATTGCCGTAGCCGCCCGAGGCCAGCACCACGACGTCGGCGAGGTGGGTCTCGATCGCGCCGGTGACCATGTCACGGGCGATGATCCCGCGGGCCTTGCCGTCGACGATGATCAGCTCGAGCATCTCGTGGCGGGTGTACTGCGTGACCGTGCCGGCCGCCACCTGGCGCTCCATCGCCTGGTAGGCGCCGATCAGCAGCTGCTGACCGGTCTGGCCACGGGCGTAGAACGTGCGGGAGACCTGCACACCACCGAACGAGCGGTTGTCCAGCAGACCGCCGTACTCACGCGCGAAGGGGACACCCTGCGCGACGCACTGGTCGATGATGTTCGCCGAGACCTCGGCGAGGCGGTAGACGTTGGACTCGCGCGAGCGGTAGTCGCCGCCCTTCACGGTGTCGTAGAAGAGGCGGTACGTCGAGTCGCCGTCCTCCTTGTAGTTCTTCGCCGCGTTGATGCCGCCCTGCGCGGCGATCGAGTGCGCCCGGCGCGGGGAGTCCTGGTAGCAAGCTTGCGGCGGTTGGCCGGGTTGACCAGCCGGTTGTTCATCTTGTGGGTGGTCCAGCGGTCCTTGATCGGACCGGCCGGGGCCTTGGTGTCCGCGATCTTCTCGCCCAGCGTGTAGTAGCCGTGCGCGTCGTCGGACTGCTGGTTCGGCGGCGTGGTCAGGACGGTGTTGCCGCTGACGTCGACGGTGGATGCCATGTGTCGGTCTCTCCGGTTCGGTGAGTCGTGGGCCGCGTCAGTCGATGACGCCGAGGAGCGTGAAGATCGGGACCAGCGAGAAGCCGCCCGCGATCACGACCGCCAGCACCCAGCCGGCGGTGCGCGCCCGCGTGCGGGCCGCGGCCGTGCCGGTCCAGCCGAGGGTCTGCATCGCGCTGAAGGTGCCGTGGTGCAGGTGCAGCGCGAGGGCTGCCATCGCGGCCAGGTAGATCAGGGTCATCCACCACAGGCCGAAGGTGTCGACCATGAGCTGGTAGGGGTTGTTGGTCTCGCCGCCGGCGGGGTTCACCTTGACGATGGTGAAGTTCAGCAGGTGCCAGACCAGGAAGACCAGGATCGTCAGGCCGCCCCAGCGCATCGTGCGCGAGGAGATCGACGAGTGCTTGTTCTTCT
>NZ_LUNF01000098.1:0-3015 GCF_001626145.1 Aeromicrobium sp. REDSEA-S32_B7 | reverse complement strand
GAATAGGCATGTCCGAGATGCAGTGGCCCCGTCGGAGACGGAGCAAAACGAGTGGTAAAGGTCACACTTTTTCAATCACATAGACGTCAGCGTTCAAGTCGAGGCCCGGTAGGTGCGGGCCATTTTCCTTGAATAGCAACCGGGCCGCCCCGCAATCAAGCCATTCATTCATCGCACCGATGTAGCTGGGATCGGCAAGCGCATGATCGTTCAGAGAAAATGCCAGCAGATCGCCTCGGTTCAGCCCATGCATCAAATGCCCAAAAACGGAGGCCGGTGCCGCGCCGGTACCAAGCACGCCACAGGCGACAACCGCTCTGTAGACGCCTGATTTGAAGGGGGTGCTGCTGTTGGGGTCAATCTGCGTCAGGTTCCTGTGCGCACCCTTGCTGCGGGCGACGACGGCCTTGACGGTCTGCGGCATGCGGTCCTCCTGGTGCTGACGTGCGGACACCACGACGCTATCGGGTCGCGCGGACACCTGCTCGGGGTGCGGACGGGCGCGGCTGGACCTACCGTTCAGGCACCGACGCGACCCGCGCGTCCGGCGAAGGGGCCCACCATGCGCATCCTCCTGATCATCCTCGTCATCCTGGCGATCATCTACGTCGCGCAGCTGGTCCTGAAGAAGCGTTGACCGATGTTTCCCCTCGCTCGGTAGGCTCTGGCGACCGACGACGAGAGGACGACATGGGCGTCATCCACCACGGCAAGACCATCGCGCTGGAGATCCTCGGCTGGGTCATGGTCCTGCTCGGCATCGCCGCCATCTTCCTGCCCGGGCCGGGACTGCTCCTGTTGTTCGGCGGGCTCGCCCTGCTGTCCCAGCGCTACGAGTGGGCACGGCGTCGCGTGGAGCCGGTCAAGGACGCCGCCCTGCGCACGGCCGCCCAGGGCGTGCAGACGTGGCCGCGCATCCTCGCCTCGCTGGCCGGCGTGGTCTGGCTGGTCGGCCTCGGCGTCGTGTGGGGCCTGCAGCCTCCCGCGCCCGACTGGTGGCCGCTGCGCGACTCGTGGTGGCTGCTGGGCGGCTGGGGCACGGGGGCCACGCTCATCGTGTCGGGGCTGATCGCCCTGGCGACCATCGTCTACAGCTTCCGTCGCTTCCGCGGCCGCTCGATGGACGACGTGCGCCGCGAGATCGCCGAGACCTGAGCGTCGACCGACCGGCCGGTCAGGCGGGCCAGTCGACGAGGTCGTCGAACCTGCCCTCGTGCTTGCGGAGCCAGCTCGCGACGTAGGGGCAGTGCGGGACGATCCGCAGGTCCGACGCGCGGACGTCGTCGAGTGCGTAGGCGACGAGCACCGACGCGAGGCCGCGTCCGCCGTACGCCTCGTCGACCTCGGTGTGCAGGAAGTCGCGCTGCGCGCCCGCGCCGTTCCCCTCCAGGTCGCGGTAGTCGGCGTGGCCGATGACGGTGCCGTCGTCGAGGAGCTCGTAGCGCTGTTGCTCGGGGGCGTGGCGGACGACGACCACGCGTCCCTCGTCGTCGCGGTGCTCGGTGGGGGGCAGGCTCATCGAGGGTCCTCTCGTCGGGTGCGCGGTCAGCCGCGCGGTCGGATGCGGGCGTTCGGGAGGGCGGGTGCCGGCAGCGGGGCCTCCGAGTCGCCCTCGGGCAGCCCGAACGGTCCGTCGGAGCCGTCGCCGGCCTGCTTGCCGTCGATCTCGGCCTGCCAGGCCGCGCGGTACTCGACGACGTCGTCGTGGCTGCGGCCGACGAAGTTCCACCACATGACGATCTGCTCCCCGAACGGCGGCCCGCCGATGAGCAGGACCCGGCTGTCCTCGGTCGCCCGCAGGGTGATGCGGTCGCGACCCGGCGCCAGGTAGCCGAGCTCGTCCTTCGCGACGGGGTCGGCGTCGGCCAGCACGGCGCCGGTGTCGACGAGCACGCCGTGCTCGAAGGTCGGGTCGACGTCGAGCTCGAGGACGGTGCCGCGGTCGAGGCGCAGCTCCGCGCCGAGCAGCGGCGTGTGCGTGACGACGGGGGAGGTCGATCCGAGCAGGCTGCCGAGGAAGACCTGCGCCGACCACGCGCCCTCCGCGGTGCGGCCGTCGACGGTCGGCGGCGCGTAGTGCTCGAAGGTCTTCTCGACGAAGCGGGCGTGCTGCGGCAGCGCCACCCAGAGCTGGGCGCCGTGCAGCACGGTGGTGTCGGCGGTGGACCGCTCGGAGTGACTGATCCCGCGTCCGGACGTCATGAGGTTCAGCTCGCCGGGCCGCACGTCGGCGTGGAAGCCGGCGCTGTCGCGGTGCTCGACGGTGCCCGAGAACAGCCAGCTGACGGTCTGCAGCCCGGTGTGCGGGTGCGGCGGCACGTCCATGCCGCCGGTCTCGGACACGTCGTCGGGACCGTAGTGGTCGAGGAAGCACCAGGCGCCCACGAGCGACCGCTCGCGCTGGGGGAGCGTGCGCCGGACCGTCATCGCGCGGGGTCCGCCGAGCGGCACGTCGCGCGGCGTGAGCACCTGCAGACCGGCCGGCGCGTCCGCGCCGCAGACCATCTCGTCGGGCGAGGTCTCGGTGTTGCTCATGGTGGTCCGGCCCTCCTGCTGCGGTGGCTGGCCACCCTGCGGCAGCCGACGCGGCCAGCGTATCCCCGCGTAGGCTGGACGGGTGACGCAGCGTGATCCCGGACCCCCGCGTCGCCCCCACCCTGACGCGGCCGGGCGGCACCGGGTCTCGCGTGCCCGCACCGTGCGTCGCGGACGCGTGGCCGCACTCGCCGCGTCGCTGCTCGTGACGCTCGTCGTGGTGGTGCTCTCGGCGGTCCGGCCGTCGCCCGAGGAGCGGGTGGCGACCGAGGACACCGCGTCGACCTGGGGTCTCGAGGCCGCGCTGCCCACCGTCACCCCGTCGGCGACGCCGTCGCCCTCCCCGCGCTCGTCGCAGGGCGCGCGCCGCACGGCCGAGGTGGAGCCCACGACGTTCCCGCAGACCGGGGCCGGCACGTTCCGCACGGCAGCCGTCGTCGACGTGGCCGGCTCGGGCGGCGGCCGCGACCGCACCTACAC
>NZ_LUNF01000097.1:0-7182 GCF_001626145.1 Aeromicrobium sp. REDSEA-S32_B7 | reverse complement strand
TCGCCGTCGCCGCTACTCGACCAGCGGAACGTTCCGCTGGTCGAGTAGTCGACGCCGCGACGAAGGAGCTGGCGGAGGCGTATCGAGACCATTCCAAGCGGGCGCTGGGAGTCAAGCCACGCTGAGCCGTTGCCGGGTGGTCTCGATACGCATCCACGGCGCTCGTTCCTCGCGCGTGGCCGCTACTCGACCAGCGAACCCACCGTTGGTCGAGTAGGCGGGTCCGGCGAGGAACGAGCCTGGGCTTGACGTATCGAGACCACTCCAAGCGTTCGCTGTGGGTCGGCTCGCGCTGGGCCGTTGCCGGGTGGTCTCGATACGTCCGAGCCTCGCAAGCTCGCTCGGACTACTCGACCAGCGGGACCTTCCGCTGGTCGGGGGGAGGTGTGTCGAGACCACTCCAAGCTTCCGCTGGGGGTCGGTTCGCGCTGGGCCGCTGCCGGGTGGTCTCGACATACGGCACGGACGGTGTCGCTGGGCGAGTCGCGACGCGGCACTACGCTGGGGGCATGTCGTCGCAGCTGACCGTCGCCGAGGCCGCCGCGTTGCTCGGCGTGGCGACGGCGGAGGTGCACCGGCTCATCGCGACCGGGCGGGTCGAGCACCAGCTGGCCTGCTCCGGACGGTGCGAGCTGCTCGTCAGCGCCGAGTCGGTCGAGGCGCTGCGTTCGGCCGCCGGTCGGGCCTGACCTCGACGGTCGTCGCCCTCCTGGGTCGGCGCGCCGGGGCCGCGGTCCCGTGCTTCGATGAGGACGACGACGAGGACGCAGGAGGCATCACATGGGCAGGTTCGACGGCGACGTCGTGATCGTGACGGGCGGCGGGTCCGGCATCGGGGCCGCGACGGCGCGCCGCTTCGCGTCCGAGGGGGCGACGGTGGTCGTCGCGGGACGCCGCGAGGAGAAGCTGCGCGAGGTCGCCGAGTCCGCCGACGGCACCGTCGTGCCGCACCGCTGCGACGTCAGCGACGTGGCGGCGGTCGGGGAGCTCGTCGCCTCGACCGTCGAGACCCACGGCCGGCTCGACGTGCTCGTCAACAACGCCGGCATCGGACCGTCCGGGCCCGTGCCCGACGTCGACCGCGACGCCTGGGACGAGACGCTGGCGATCGTCCTCGGCGGCGTGTTCCACACGTCCCGCGCGGCGCTGCCCCACCTGCTCGAGACGCGCGGCAGCATCGTCAACGTCTCGTCGGTCTCCGGGGTCGGGGGCGACTGGGGCGCCGCCGCCTACAACGCGGCGAAGGGCGGCGTCACGAACCTCACCAGGGCCATGGCGCTCGACCACGCCGAGGCGGGGGTGCGGGTGAACGCGGTCGCACCGAGCCTGACGAAGTCGGAGATGACGGCGGGGATGGCCGACGACCAGGAGCTGCTCGACCGCTTCTGGGACCGGCTCCCGCTCGGCCGCGCGGCCGAGCCGGAGGAGGTCGCGTCGGTGATCGCCTTCCTCGCGAGCGACGACGCCTCGTTCGTCAACGGCGTCGTGCTGCCGGTCGACGGCGGCCTCACGGCGTCGAACGGGCAGCCCCGCCTGGGCTGAGGTCACGGTCCGGGCCCGCGACCCGGACCCACCTTCGAGGGTGTCGGCGCCGCACGCGACGGGCGCAGTCTCGAGGCGGCCGCCTGCCGAGGCGGCTCCGACTCGTGAAGGAGACCCCCATGACCCTCCAGGCGCGCCCGACGGACGTGGTCGACGACCTGCTGGCGACGTACGCCGACGTCGGCGCGGACGCGGCCTACCTCGCGTGCGACCGGCACGACCCGGCCGCGACCGCGTTCGTGCTTGTCGACGACGACCTCGTCGCGACGCTGTTGACGTACGGCGAGCTCGCCGAGGAGTCGCGACGGATGGCGGCCCTGCTGCGCGAGCACGGTGTCGCGCGCGGCGACCGCGTGCCGGTGCTGCTGGGCAAGCGACGTGAGCTGCCCGTGACGCTGCTGGCGCTGTGGCGCCTCGGTGCCGTGCACGTGCCGCTGTTCACGGCGTTCGCCACCGGTGCGATCCGCACGCGGGTGGAGGGGTCGTCGGCCCGCGTCGTCGTCACCGAGCCCGACCAGCGCAGCAAGCTCGACCCGCTGCCGGGGCTCGACGTGCTGGAGGTGGGCCCGGCGCTCGAGCACGAGCTGTCGACCGTCGAGCCGGTCGCCGAGCGGGTGGCGGTCGGCGGCGACGGCATGATCATGCAGCTGTTCACCAGCGGCACGACCGGCAGCCCGAAGCCGGTCACGGTGCCGCTGCGCGCGCTGGCGTCGTTCCACGTCTACCTGCAGCTGTCGCTCGACGTGCGCGAGGACGACGTGTTCTGGAACGCCGCCGACCCGGGCTGGGCGTACGGCCTCTACTACGGGCTGGCTGGTCCTCTCGTGGCCGGTCGGCCCAACGTGCTGCACACCGCCGGGTTCACGCCGGCCGGGACGGTCGCGGTCGTCGAGCGCCTCGGCGTCACGAACTTCGCCGGCGCCCCGACGATGTACCGCGCCATCAGCAAGAGCGGTCTCGTCGAGCACCTGCCGCTGCGGCGGGCGTCGTCGGCGGGCGAGCCCCTGACCCCGGACGTGCTGGCGTGGGCCCGGCGGGTGCTGGGGATCGAGGTGCGCGACCACTACGGCCAGACGGAGCTGGGCATGGTGATCTGCAACAGCTGGAACGACGACGTCGCCCGTCCGGTCAAGGACGGGTCGATGGGGGTGCCGATGCCCGGCTACGCCGCGGACGTCGTCGACGGGCAGATCGCGATCGACGTGCCCGCCAGCCCGCTGTTCTGGTTCGAGGGCTACCACGGCGACCCGGAGAAGACGGCCGAGCGGTTCAGTCCCGACGGCCGCTGGTACCTCACCGCCGACACGGGCTCGGTCGACGAGGACGGCTACTTCCAGTTCACGGCCCGCGACGACGACGTGATCCTGGCGGCGGGCTACCGCATCGGCCCGTTCGACGTCGAGAGCGTGCTCATCACGCACCCGTCGGTCGTCGACGTCGCGGTCGTCGGGCGGCCGGACCCCGAGGGGGTCCGCGGCGAGGTCGTGGAGGCGTTCGTGGTGCTAGCCGATGGGGTGCAGGACGGGCCGGAGCTGCACGCCGAGCTGACCGCCCTGGTGCGCGACGGCTACTCGCGGCACGCCTACCCGCGGCGCATCCACGTGCTCGACGCGCTGCCGAAGACGCCGAGCGGCAAGGTCCAGCGGTACCTGCTGCGCTCGCTGTGACGAGGCAAGGCGCGACGATCCGCTCGTACCCTCGAAAGGAGGGAGGCGTGACGTGAGGGGGCCTGGCTCGCTCCTGTGACCGGCGACACAGGAGGTGCCCGATGCCCGACCACCTGGCCCCGCAGGAGATCCTCACGCGGAGGCTCGACGACCTGCGCCGCGTGACCGGCCTGCCGCTGGTCATGGGCGGGCTCGTGCGCAGCCGCGAGCACTTCACGATCTCCGAGCTCCGCGGGGCGCTGACCACGTCGCTGCACCAGCTGCGGGTGCGTCAGGGGGAGGGCCTGGGCGGCAAGACGCTGGCCACCCGTCGGCCGGCGGCGGTCAGCGCCTACCCGCGCTCGGCGGCGATCACCCACCGCTACGACCGTTGGGTGGCACCCGAGCGGCTGCAGTCGGTGGTGAGCATCCCCGTGGGTGCGGAGGGACGGCAGCCGTCGGCGATCGTCTACCTGTGCGACCGGCGCAGCGAGCGGCTCGGTCTCGCCGTCGTCGACGCGGCGCGACCCGTGCTCGCGGGCCTCGCCGCCGACCTCGGGGCGGCCACGGCCGTCGAGGAGCGGATGCGGGCGATCAGCCTGCGGGCCGCGCCGGCGACCGACGACCCGCACGACCTGGCGCGCGAGCTCCGGCAGGTGGCGGATCTGACCACCGACCCGAGCACGCGAGCGCGCTTGGAGGCCGTGCTCGCGCGACTGCCCGGCCAGGGCGCGAGACGCCCGGCCGGCCCCCATCCGCTGGGTCGACGCGAGGTGGAGGTGCTGCGGCTGGCCGAGGAGGGTGCGACGAACGTCGAGATCGCCGACGCGCTCGGCCTCGTCGAGAGCACCGTGAAGTCCTACATGAAGTCGGCGATGGCGAAGCTCGGCGCGGAGAACCGCGTCAAGGCGGCCCGCGCCGCCAGGACGCAGGGCCTGCTCGACTGAGGGGCCGCGCGCCCACCTCCATCTCGCCGCGTCCTGCGGACCTGATGACGGTCCTCGCCGCGCAGATCGTCACGAGGTGCACACGCCGCGGGGTGGGTGGGGCCTAGGCGTCGACGTGCGGCAGGGGCAGCGCGCAGAGCCGCTCGGCCTCGGCCGCGTCGAGCCCGAGCATGCGCAGCAGCTGGCCGGTCAGCTCCTCGACGTCGTCGACGGCGACCAGGTCGGGGTGCGACGAGCGCAGGCGCAGGAAGCCGAGCAGAGACCCCCCCACGGTGCTGAGGGCCAGCGGCAGGTGGGTGACGGTGAAGCGTCCGGCCGCCATCGCGTCCGCGAGGTCGCGCGTGGCCCGCGGCGCGAGACCGTCCTCGAGGTCGAGCAGGTCGAGGCCGAACTGGTTGAGCACGTCGGCGAGCGCGGGGTGGGTCCAGGCGAGCCGCGCCGAGATCCGGAACGACAGCGCGAAGCGGGTGGCCGGGTCGTCCGTGTCGGCGACGGCGGCGTCGATGAGCCGGGCCCACTCCTCCAGCACGTGGGCGGTCGCGGCCTGGAAGAGCTCCTCCTTGCTCGTGAAGTGGTTGTAGAAGGAGCCGAAGCCGACGTCGGCCGCGTCGGTGATCTGCTGGATGGTGGCCGTTGCGGCGCTGCCGTCCACGATGAGCCGCTCCGCCGCGGCGAGCAGCGCCGCGCGCGTGCGCGCCCGTCGTCGGTCGACGCGGGGGCCGTCGCTCGTGCTCGTGCCGTCGCGCATCTCGTCCCTCCTCCGCTGCCGTCGGGCCAGCCTAGTGGTCGGCTCGTGCGGTCCTGGGGCTTGTCCCGACCACGGCCAGCACCTATATTGATGATCTCATCAGAAATGTAGGGATTCATCAGATGTCGGCACCCGACCTTGCGCACGACGCCAGCCACGAGCACGCCCACGACCACAGCCACCGCGACCTGCACAGCGAGCAGGGGCGTCGACCGGGCGAGCACGTGGGCCGGTCGGCGCAGCCGGTGGTCAAGGTGCGCGACCTCGCGTGGCTGGAGTTCGAGAAGCCCGACCTCGCGGCCGCGGAGGTGTTCGCGCACGCGTTCGGGTTCAGCACGACCTACCGGAGCGCGACCGAGCTGAACCTGCGGGGCGCGCTGCCCGGCGCGCCGTGCGTGGTCGTGCGGAAGGGTCGGGGGTCGCGGTTCGTGGGACCGGCGTTCGCCGCCGAGACGGCCGACCTGCTGCGGCTCTCGGAGCACACCGGCGTGCCCGTCCGTCGCCTCCCCGAGCACCTCGGCGGCCACGTGGTCGACCTGCGCGAGCCGGCGGGGGCGCGCGTGCGGGTCGTCGCCGGCGTCATCGAGCACCCCGCGCTGCCGACGCAGCAGCCGCAGACGCTCAACGTCGGGTCGGAGGTCGAGCGAGTCAACGCCGCGCAGCGCCCGCCGCGGCAGCCGGCCGTCGTGGAGCGCCTCGGCCACGTGGTCCTGCAGTCCGACCGCTACCTCGCCTCGCTCGACTGGTACCTCGACCACCTGGGACTCATCGTCTCGGACTTCCTGTTCTTCCCGGGCCAGCGCGACCGCGGCCCGACGATGGCCTTCATCCGCTGCGACCGGGGCAGCGAGCCCGCCGACCACCACACGCTGGCCATGACCCTCGGGCCCCGCAGCCGCTACGTGCACTCCGCCTACCAGGTGGCCGACCTCGACGCGCTCGCCGCGGGCGGCGAGCACCTGCGCGACCTCGGCTACCGGCACTCCTGGGGCATCGGCCGGCACATCCAGGGCAGCCAGCTGTTCGACTACTGGCGCGACCCCGACGGCTTCCTCGTCGAGCACTTCAGCGACGGCGACCGCTTCGACGCCTCCCTCGAGCCGGGCTGGGCCGAGATGACGGCCAGCGGCCTCGCCCAGTGGGGCCCGCCCGCCACCGCCGACTTCCTCGGGGTCGCACCCGGCAAGGAGTCGCTTCGGGAGCTGCTGTCGATGACCACCGCCCTGCGCTCGGACAACGAGTTCGACCTCGACCGCCTCCTCGGACTGATGAAAGTGGCCCGCTCATGACCCTCCCCGTCCTCCGCACCGCCGACGCCTGGTGGCTGCGCCGCCCCGACGGCGCCGTCCGCGTCGCGACGTCGGCGACGACGACCGCCGAGCTCCTCGCCGACCGGGCCGCCGTGCTCGCGGCGCGCGACGGCGGCGACCCCGTGCCGGTCGACTCGCTCGTCCTCGTCTCTCCGGTCACCGCGCCGTGCCGCGTGGTCGCCCAGATGGCGAACTACGCCAGCCACGCGAAGGACGCGGGCATGGACCCGTCGCGCGTGCCGCTCGCCTTCTTCCGCAAGTCGTCGGGCTCGATCAGCGGCCCGTCCGACCCGATCGTGCGGCCCGCGCACGTGACGCTGCTCGACTACGAGGTCGAGCTGGGCCTCGTGGTCGGTCGCGCCGTCACGGCGGGGGAGGAGGTCGCAGCCTCCGACCTGCCCGACCTCGTCGCCGCGCTCGTGGTGGCGAACGACGTCTCCGCGCGGGACCTCCAGCTGCCCAAGACGCAGTTCTACGAGTCCAAGTCCTACCGCACGTTCACCCCGGTCGGCCCGGTCCTGCTGGTCCTCGAGGACGGCGAGCTCGAGCGTCTGCCCGAGCTGCGGCTGCGGCTGTGGGTCGACGGCGAGCTGCGCCAGGACGAGCTGGCCTCCGACATGATCTACCGCCCCGCCGAGGCCCTCGCCGCCCTCGCGCGGTTCCAGGACCTCGCACCCGGCGACCTCGTCCTCACCGGCACGCCGGCGGGCACCGCGCTGAGCGCTCCGCCGGCCATCGTCGAGAAGGTGGGAGCCCTCCTCCCGCCGCACGTGAAGTGGCGGATCTTCCTCGGCAAGCAGGTGAAGGACCGCCGCTACCTGCAGGACGGCAACCTCGTCGAGGCGTCCATCGCGACCGACGACGGTGCGCTCGACCTCGGTGCGCAGCGCACGGTGGTGCGGTGGACGCGATGAGCGTCGCGACGGTGCTCCTCGTCGTCGTCACAGTCGTGCTCGTGGCGACGGGCCTGCTCAAGCTGGTCGCTGCCC
>NZ_LUNF01000096.1:0-15883 GCF_001626145.1 Aeromicrobium sp. REDSEA-S32_B7 | reverse complement strand
TCGCCGTTCGGCGACGGCACGCCGCCCAGCTGAGCGAGCGGGCGGGGCGGGCGCGGGTCAGAGGAGTCGGCCCAGGCGGCGCGCCGACTCCACCACCTGCGTCCCGAGCTCCTCGAAGCGCGCGGGCACGATGCGGATCGAGGGTCCCGACACCGACAGGGCCCCCACGACGCCGGTGCGCGAGACGATGGGCGCCCCGAGCGAGCTGATACCGGTCGACAGGCCGTTCTCGTTGATCGAGTACCCGCGGTCTCGGATGGCGACGAGCTCGGCGCGGATCGCGTCGGGGTCGACGAGCGACGCCGGGGTCCGCGGCTCGAGCGGGCCGGCGAGGTAGCGCTCGACCACGTCGTCGGGGCAGGCCGACAGGTAGGCCAGACCGGTGGCGGAGGCGTGCAGCGGGATCCGCTCCCCCAGCGGCAGGAACGCGCGGAGGGCGTGGGAGGTGTCGAGCCGCTCGAGCAGCACCAGCACGTCGCCGTCGGGGGCGCAGAGGTGCACGGTCTCGGTCGTGACCAGCTGCAGGTCGCTCATGAGCGGCAGCGCGAGGTCGCGCAGGCTCTGGCGACCTCCGGCGCCGCCACACACGGACAGCGCGCGCAGGCTCATCGACCAGCGCGCGCTCGTGCCGCCGGACGACTCCACCCAGCCGACCTCCTGCAGCGTCTGCAGGCAGCGGTGCACGGTGCTCTTCGGCAGGTCCGCGGCCCGGGCGAGCTCGGACAGCCCGACCGGCTGGAGCTCGGCTACGCGCTCGAGCACCGAGAACGCGGTCACCACGCTGGCGGTCGTCACAGGCTCCTCCTCGGGCTCAGCACGGGCAGGTCCAGGCACTTGCCCTGCAACGCGCGTGTGCTCTACGTTACACGCCCGTCCCGGCCTACGGCCCACTGTTCCACCTGATGGACCGACCGGGAGCCGTCCCCCACCTGGAGGCGCCATGACCGCCCAGCTCGTCGCCCTCGGCATCTTCGTCGCCGTGTTCGCGATCGCCGCAGCCCGCAACGTCAACATCGGCATCGTCCTGTTCCCCGTGGCCGCGCTCGTCGGCCTGTGGATCGCCGACCTCAGCCTGGAGGAGGTGGTCGCGGGGTTCCCGCTGTCGATCCTCGTGCTGCTCGTGGGCGTCACCTACTTCTTCGGCATCGCCCACAGCAACGGCACCATCGACTGGCTGATCGAGACGTCGCTGGCGCGGGTCGGCGACCGGGACGCCGCGCTGCCCACCACGTTCTTCGCGCTGACCGCCCTCGTGTCGGCCATGGGCGCTCCGCTCGGCGGGCTCGTCATGGCCCCGATGGGCATGAGCGTCGCGCACCGTCGCGGCATCGACCCCATGCTCATGGCGCTGTCGATGGGCTGCGGGCTCAGCGCCGGCGCGTTCGCCCCCACCAGCCTGTTCGGCATCATCACGTGGGGCACCGCCGACGCGGCAGGCATCGCGCTCAGCCCGCTGCTGCTCTTCGCGGTGGCCGTGGTGATCAACCTGGTCCTGCTGGCCGTGGCGCACGTGCTGTTCGGCCGCGGTCGACGCCGTGCGGAGGCGCCGCGCCTGGAGCGCGCCCTGGTCGCGCGAGGTGCCGCGCTGCCGGAGTACGGCCAGTCCTCGCTCTCCCTCGACGACGACGCCCCGGCGGAGGTCCGCTCGCCCGGTCGGGCGACGCCGCACCAGGTGCTCACGCTCGTGCTGATGGTCGCGCTCGTCGTGGCCGTCGTGGTGATGGCGCTCGGCGGCCTCGAGCCCGACATCGGCGTCATCGGCTTCGGCCTGGGTGCGTTGCTGGCGCTGGTCGACCCGGCGGCGGGGAAGGCTGCCATGAGCCGGATCGACTGGGGCTCGGTGCTCCTGGTCGGCGGCATCATCACCTACGTCGGCGTGCTGACGCAGATGGGCGTGATCGACCTCATCGGCGAGCGCGCCGCGCACGTCGGCGCACCCGTCGTGGCGGCACTGCTGCTGTGCGCGGCGGCCGGCCTCATCTCGGCCTTCGCGTCGACGACCGGGATGCTCGCCGCGCTGGTCCCCCTCGCCCTGCCGCTCATCGCCGACGGAGGCATCCCCGGCTGGGCGATGATCTGCGCCATCGGCGTCTGCGCGTCGATCGTCGACGTGTCGCCGTTCTCGACCGTGGGCGCCACCTACGTCGCCACGACCGTCGACCCGGACGCGCGTCCCCGCATGACCAGCCTGCTGACGCGGTGGGGGCTGTCGATGGTCGTCGTCGGTCCCGTCGCCCTGACCCTGACCCTCATCCTCCCTGGCATGGTGCTCTCATGACGTCCTCCTCCCCCACGACCCTGCTCCGTGCGCTGCGCGACCTCGACCTCCCGGACCACCCGGAGGCCGTCGTGGTCGACGGCCGGGCGCTGTCGCGCGCGGGCCTGCGCGAGGTCGCCGTGGCGTTCGCGTCGCGGCTGCCGGACGCCGGGCCGGTGGCGGTGTGCGCCGAGCCGACGCTGGAGACCGTCGTGGCCGTGAGCGGCTGCCTGCTGGCGGGCGTGCCCGTGGTGCCGGTGCCGCCCGACGCGGGCCCGGCCGAGACCGCGCACGTGGTGACCGACTCCGGCGCGACGTGCTGGGCCGGGCCACGACGCGACGGCGTGGACCTGCCGCTCGTCGAGGTGCCGACCGCCCCGACCGCCGGGGACCGAGGCGTCGACCTGCCCGAGCCGGTGGCGGAGACCGAGACGGCCATCGTGCTCTACACGTCGGGCACCACCGGGGCGCCGAAGGGCGTGGTGCTGAGCCACCGCGCCCTGCGGGCCGGGATCGAGGGCCTGGCCGACGCGTGGGGCTGGACGGGCGACGACGTCGTCGCGCACGGTCTGCCGTTGTTCCACACGCACGGACTCGTGCTGGGCGTGCTCGGGTCGCTGCACCTGGGCTCGCGCGTCGTGCACACCGGCCGCCCGACGCCGCAGGCGTACGCGGCGACGCCCGCCACCGTCTACTTCGGCGTGCCGACCGTCTGGACGCGCGTGGCGCGCGACCCCGAGGCGGCGCGCGCGCTGTCCGGCGCGCGCCTGCTCGTGTCGGGCAGCGCTCCGCTGCCCGTGCCCGTCTTCGAGCGGCTGCGCGAGCTCACGGGCCACGCGCTCGTGGAGCGCTACGGCATGACGGAGACCATGATCACCCTCAGCACGCGGGCCGACGGCGAACGACGCCCCGGCTGGGTCGGCCTGCCGGTGGGCGAGGCCCGCACGCGCCTGCGGGCCGAGGACGGCGGCGAGGTGCCGGCGGACGGCGAGACCGTCGGTCGGCTCGAGGTCAGCGGGCCGATGCTGTTCGACGGCTACCTGAACCTGCCGGAGACGACGGCCGAGGTGCTCGGGTCCGACGGGTGGTTCGCCACGGGCGACCTCGCCGTCGTCGACGCCGACGGCTTCCACCGGATCGTCGGCCGCGAGTCGGTCGACCTGATCAAGTCCGGGGGCTACCGCATCGGCGCCGGCGAGATCGAGACGTCCCTGCTCGCGCTGCCGGAGGTGCAGGAGGTGGCCGTGCTGGGGCTGCCCGACGAGGACCTCGGCCAGCGCATCGTCGCCTACGCGGTGGTCGCGCCCGACGACGCCGACGACGCCCTCGCCGCGCGGATGGTCGAGCACGTCGCGGCGGACCTGTCGTGGCACAAGCGGCCGCGCGAGGTCCGGTTCGTGCCGTCGCTGCCGCGCAACGCGATGGGCAAGGTGCAGAAGAAGCTCATGCTCGACGTGCCGGGCTGAGCCGCGCGTCAGCGTCGACGCAGCAGCGACCGCGGCAGGAGCAACGCCCGCAGCCGCTCCCCGCGCGACCCGGCCGCACGCACCCGGTCGACCACCCGGCGTGCGGCCTCGCGCTCGTCGGCGACGTCGGTGCCCGGCCGGGCGTAGCGCGAGCGCTCGACGGCGGTGAGCACCCGGCGCAGGTCGTCGGGGTCGGCCCGAGGACCGACCACGTCGACGAGGCCGCGCGGCGTCCCGGCCCGCGGCACGGCCAGCCCGACGTCGACGGCCGACGCCTCCACCTCGCGCCACCACGGCTCGGGGTCGGAGGCAGCAAGCCGACGACGTCGCAGCAGGCTGCGCAGCAGACCGGGCAGCAGCGCCGCGAGCAGCAGGACGACCGCGACGGTGAGGGCGGTGCGCGGCGCCGTCGGGGCCTCGGAGTCGGCGGCCGACGCCTCGGTCGTGACCGAGCCCTCCTCCGCGGCGGCATCGCTCGGTCGCTGCGACGGCTGGTCCTGCGGTGCTGCCTGCTCGGTGCTCTCCGGGGTGCCCTCGGGCTCCTCGAAGCCGGTGCGCGACCCGACGCCCGGCGTCGGCTCGAAGCCGACCCAGCCGACGCCGTCGAAGTAGATCTCGGGCCACGCGTGCAGGTCGTCGGACGTCACCTCGTACTCGGTGTTCCCGTCGTCGTCGACCCCGGCGGCCTGGCCGGGCGCGTAGCCGACCGCGATGCGCGACGGCATCCCCAGCTCGCGTGCCATGACCGCCATGGCGGAGGAGAAGTGCACGCAGTAGCCGGCCTTCTCCTCCAGGAACGTGCCGAGCACGCCGACCCCGTTGCCGTCGTAGTCCTCTGCGACCGGCGCGGTCTCGGAGTAGACGAAGTTCTGGCGGAAGTAGTCCTGCAGCGCCATGGCACGGTCGTAGTCGTTGGTGGCGTCGGCCGTGACCTCGCGCGCCGTCGAGGCGACGACCCGCGGCACGTCGTCGGGCAGCGCGGTGTAGTCAAGGGGTACTGCGGTCGGCGACGTGACCAGCGCCCGCATCTGCTCGGCCGTCGGGAGCCGCTCGAGGCTCGTGACCGTGTACTGCTGGTCGCGCGTCGTGGAGCTGTCGGAGCTGATGGTCAGGCCGGTGCGGCGCAGCGACCAGGCCCCGCGCAGACCGTCGACGTCGAGCACCGGGTACGGCACCGGCAGCATGCTGCTGCGCAGGTCGGCGATCCGGATGGTGGTGGTCTCCTGGCTCGTCCGGACCTCCGGCTCGATGCCGATGCGGCTCTCGAACGGGTCGCCGTCGTTCGCCGTCGCCGGACGCCACGTGCGGCCGCGGAAGTCGCGCAGCGTCGCGACCTTGAGGTACGGCGGGTCCTGCAGCGTGGTCGTGTAGCGCGCGGAGACGGTGGTGCTGTTGCGACGTAGGTTCTGGCCCAGCTGCAGCATCGGGTTGATGCCGCGGCCGAACACCTGCGGCGGCGGCTCGCCCCACGGCTTGGCGACGGCGGTGACGTCGGGCAGGACGGGGGGCAGCAGCACGCCGACGAGCAGGGCCGAGCCACCGAGACCGAGGGCCGGCACCAGCGACGCCCAGCCCGCGGACGTCGCTGCCGTGCGGGTGCGCAGGAGCGCGAGCCAGCAGGCGGCCGCCCCGGCGAAGACCCAGAGCGAGGGCGTCTCGCCGGAGACCAGGGCCGGCGCGGCGTAGACCACCAGCAGCACGGCTCCCGTCAAGAAGACGCCGACGCGCAGACGCAGCACGAGGTCGAGCACCAGGACGAGCAGGCCGAAGGCCCCGGCGAGGAGCAGCACGAGCGGGCGCGCGGCCGCCGCCGGCGCGGCCTCCTCCATCACGATCACCTGGGCCCGCGACAGCGCCTCGCCGAGTCCCTGGAAGGTCGAGGTGGTCGGGAGGGGTCCGGCGAACGTCTCGGGGACGAACACCCACCCCAGCACCACCACCAGCACGAGGAGCCCGACCGGGACGGCGAACCGCGGTGCGAGGCTGCCGAGCACCGCGCAGACGAGGGCGACCAGGCCGGCGACCAGTGTGGTGGTCACCCACCAGTCACGACCCTCGACGACCGTGTCGTAGCCCAGCAGGAGCACGGCGAGCGCGCCGACGACGAGGAGCTGGTCGAGCCAGGGGCGCCGCGGCACGGCGGCGGCGCGACGTCGGGGGGAGGCCTCAGGACGCAGCACGGGTGCGACTCACCCCCAGGCGCGACCAGACCTCGGACACGTCGTCGTGGGCGGTGTAGGGGACGTGCCGCCAGCCGGCACGCTCGAGCACCTCGAGCGCCGGTCCGCGCGTCCCGGCGGAGACGAGCGCGAGCACGCTGGTGGCGCCCGCGAGCGCCTCGGTCCAGGCCTGGGCACGCGCGACGTCGGGACGCCCGAGCACGGCCACCACGGTCCGCTCCCCGGGATCGGCGTCGGCAGGGTCGGCGCCCGGCAGCGGCTCGAGCACCGCGAGGTCGACGAGGGCCTCCTCGACGGCCTCGACGTGGTCGAGCTGGCGGTCGACCACGTCGAGCGGCGAGCGGAGGGTGACGGCGAAACCGGCGTGCACGAGGTGGTCGACCATCGACGCCGCGGCGCTGACCGCCCACTCCAGCTCGGGCGAGTACGACCAGCCGTCCCGCTCCCGGGCGGTGCCGAAGGACGCCGCGTCGGGGTCGACGACGACGCCGATCCTCGGGTCGTCCTGCTGCTCCTCCTGGCGCACCATGAGCTCGCCGCGGTGCGCGGTGGCCTTCCAGTGCATCCGCTTCAGCGCGTCGCCGGGCAGGTACGTGCGGGCGACCAGGTCGTCCTCGCCGATGCCGGCGCGGTGTGCCGCGCCCTGGGCGGCGACCCCCTCGTCGAGCCCCCGGGTCGATCCCGCGTCGAGCGCGTGCCGCCGCGGGAGCACCACGAGGTCCTGGGCGTCGCCGAAGGTGTGGCGGCGCAGCACGAGGCCGAACGGGTCGACGACCTCGACCCGCAGCGGCCCGAGCGCGTGCCGACCTCGCCGCAGGCCCTGCACGGGGTAGCGGAACCGCGCCCGCGACCGGCGGGTGCGACTGCCGCCGAGCGGCGGGAGCACGCCGCTGGCATCGGCGCTCAGCCCGTGCGGCACGGTGTCGCTCCAGCGGGCCTCGAGGGCGGGCAGCACCGACAGGTTGGTCACCTCGACGGTGGCGGTCGTGGTGTCGCCCGGCGAGAGCACCTCGGGCGCGAAGCGCCGCTCGACGACGACCCGCGCCTGCCCGAGGAGCACGAAGACGGCCGCCAGCACGACGACGCCCAGCAGCATCGCCGAGACGCTCAGCAGAGCTGGGAGCGACAGCAACGGCGCCGCGGCGAGCAGGACCAGCGACGTCACGAGGAAGCCGGCACCACGACCCGTCAGTCGCAGACCAGGCCAGGCCAGGCCAGGACGGGGCAGCCGTCGCAGCAGCCTCACGCCGTGGTCACCGACCGGTGGCTCATCGGGGCTCCACCGCGCCCTGCGGCACGGGAGTCTCGGCCACGATGCGGCGCACCGTCTCCTCCACGGGCGCCGAGCCCCGGGCCGGGACGAGCCGGTGCGGGAGCACGAGCGGGGCGAGGGCGTCGACGTCGTCGGGCAGCACGTAGTCGCGGTCGTCCAGGTAGGCGCGGGCCTTGGCGACACGCACCAGCTGCAGGGTCGCGCGCGGGCTGGCGCCGAGGCGCAACGCGGCGTCCTCACGCGTGGCGCGCGCGATCGCCACGCAGTACCGCTCGACCGACTCCGACGCGAAGACGGCACGTGCCTGGGCGATCATCACGCGGACGTCGTCGATGGTCACGACCGGCTGCAGCCGGTCGAGGGGGTTGTCGACGTCGCGGTCGCGCAGCATCTCCAGCTCGGCATCGACGTCGGGGTAGCCCATCGAGATCCGGGCGGTGAAGCGGTCGCGCTGGGCCTCGGGCAACGCGTACGTGCCCTCCATCTCGTACGGGTTCTGCGTGGCGATCACGCTGAACGGCGTCGCCAGCCGGTGGGTGCGCCCGTCGACCGTGACCTGCCGCTCCTCCATGGCCTCCAGGAGCGCGGACTGGGTCTTGGGGGAGGCGCGGTTGATCTCGTCGCCGATGACGATGTTCGCGAACACCGCACCGGGCTTGAACTCGAACTCGCCCTTCTGCTGGTTGAACGCCGAGACGCCGGTGACGTCGGAGGGCAGCAGGTCGGGCGTGAACTGGATGCGACGCACGGAGCCGTCGACGCTGCGCGCGAGCGCGCGGGCGAGCACGGTCTTGCCGACGCCGGGGACGTCCTCGATCAGCAGGTGGCCCTCGGCGAGCAGGACCACGACGGCGGTCTGGACCGCCTCGGGCTTGCCGTCGACGACGGACTCGATGTTCGTGAGGACACGGCGGGCGGCGGCTCGGGCGTCGTCCATGGGACTCCCTCGGTCGGTGGCGGGGGGTCGGTCCATCATCCCCTGCTCCCCCCAACGTCGCAGGACGACCAGGAGTTTCCGCCGGGCCTCCCCGTCCCCGCGATGTGCGGACCTGGCGACGGTCTTCCGGGGGAGGACCGACGCCAGGCCGGCACGACGCGTCGACTACTGCGCGTCGGCCGCGTCCTCCTCGTCGTCGCCGAGGAGGGCGGCGTGGGCGAGGCCGGCGATCGCGGCACCGACGACGGGCGCCAGGATGAAGACCCAGACCTGCGAGAGGGCTTCGCCGCCCGCGAACCAGGCCACGCCGAGCGAGCGCGCCGGGTTCACCGACGTGTTGCTGACCGGGATGCTCACGAGGTGGATCAGCGTGAGGGCCAGACCGATGGCGAGGCCCGAGAAGCCGACCGCCGCACGCTTGGACGAGGCGCCGAGGATCACGAAGAGGAAGAAGGCGGTCAGCACGACCTCGGTGACCACGACGGCCCAGAACCCGTAGCCGCCGGGCGAGCGGTCGCCGTAGCCGTTCGTGGCGAAACCGGAGGCGACGGCGTCGAACCCGGGCTTGCCCGAGGCTATGGCGAGCAGGAGCGCACCGGCCACGGTCGCGCCGACCACCTGTGCCGCCGCGTACGCCGGTACGTCCTTCCACGGGAAGCGGCGGGCGGTCGCGAGTCCCACGGACACCGCGGGGTTGAAGTGCCCGCCGGAGACGGGGCCGAACGCGTAGGCGCCGGTGAGGACGGTCAGGCCGAACGCCAGCGCGACGCCGGCGAAGCCGACCTGGTCACCGGCGAGCACCGCGGTGCCGCAGCCGCCGAGGACGAGCCAGAAGGTGCCGAGCGCCTCGGCCGTCAGGCGCTGCGAGGTGGTGAAGACGGGCGTGGTGGTGGACATGGGGCCTCTCTCGTGTCGAGGTGGGGACGGGACGGGGTGCCGGGCGGTCAGCGCCGACGCGACCGGCGCGAGCCGCGGTCGTGGCGATGCTCCTCGAGCTTGCGCTTCGCGATCGGCAGTCCGACGAGCGAGAGCAGCTTCCAGACGAGCCAGCCGAGCAGGGCGAACAGGTTGCGCTTGGGTCGAGCCATCGGGGACTCCTCGGGGAGACGGGTGGTGGGGGACGACGGTGAGAGTGCCGGAGGAGACCGATCGTCACGTCCGACGACATGTGACTCAGGTCACGTCTCCTCGCGCAGGGTCGCGCCAGCGCCGGACGATGCGCGTCCGGCGATACTGGGGGGCATGACTCTCGAGACCCGGACGGCTCGGTGAGCACCCTCCTGCTCGTGCTGCACACGCCCACGGCGGCCACCCGCCTCCTGGGCGAGGAGCTCGCAGCCGGTGCCCAGGACGACGCGATCGAGGGCGTCGACGTCCGGGTCCTCTCCCCCGACACGACCACGGCCGACGACCTCCTCGCGGCGGACGGCCTCGTGCTGCTCTGCCCGGCCAACTTCGGGTACATGTCGGGTCTGCTCAAGGACCTCTTCGACCGGACGTTCCTGGCCGTCGGCGGAGCGCTGGGCGACGACGGCGGCGGGGCCCGCACCGACGCCGGGGGCGGGACCTCCGACGGCGGCCGCCTTCCGTGGGCGCTCTGCGTGCACGGCCGCTACGACGCCGAAGGCGCCGTCCGCTCGGTCGAGTCGATCGCGCAGGCCCTCCCCTGGCGCCGCGTCGCGGCCCCGCTGCAGCTGCTCGGCGACGTCGGCGACGACGAGCGTGCGGCTGCCTACGAGCTCGGCGCGACGGTGGCGGCCCTGCTCGACGTCGGCTGACGCTCACCTCGACCGACCGGTGCCGCCCTAGGCTGACCGGATGGACCTGCTCGTTGCCGCCGCCCTGATGGCCGGCCCGCCATGTGCGCTGGCCACCGTCGGCGTCGGGCCGGTCGTGGTCGCGCAGGCCCGCTCTGCCGGGTGGCGCGTCGCGGTCGTCCTCCTCGCGGTGGCCTCCCTGGCGTCCGCCGCCGTCCTGTGGAGGGCCTGGGGCACAGGCTTCGACGCCGCCGACGGCCTGGGCGAGGAACCGTCGTGGGTCGGTCCCGCGCTGCAGGGTGGTGCGGTCGTCTGGACGCTCACCACCGTCGCCCTCGGCGTCGTGGTCGTCGCGGCGCACCGGCGCCGCCGCGCCGTCGACAGGACGGGGCTGGGCCGTCCTGGGACCATGGGGTCATGAACCTCCCCGAGGGACTGCCCACGCTGACGGCCGGCGCCCACGACGCCGACGCGGGCGAGGCCTGCGTCATGGAGTACGTCTCGGTCCTGGCCGGCGAGCCGTGGAGCGACCGGCCCGAGTGCACCCACCCGGTGCTCGCCCACGAGGCGCGCACCGCCAACGACCTCGCGAGCGACGCCGACCGGCACCGTCTGGTGCCGCTGGTCGGTCGCCTCTTCGGCACGGGCGACGACTCCGTCGAGCTGCGCACCCGGCTACGTCTCGCACAGGCCGCGCAGGTGCTCCGCCTCGTCGACCCGACGGCGCGCGTCAGCGTGCAGGGCTACGCCGACCACACGCAGCTGCTGCTCGCGTCGCACGACGTCGACGCGCTCGACGCCGCCGCGCAGGCGCGCGAGGTCGCGGCCGCCTGGGACGTCGCCCGCACCGCATCGCTGCACGGGGGCGACCTCGACCCGGCACACGCCGAGCACCACCGCACCGCGTCGCGCGTCATGGCCTTCGCGGCCGGGCCCGACCTCACCGCGCCCGAGGCGTGGTCGCTGGCGACCCTGGCTGCCGCGCACCGCGTGGCCGCCGGCGAGTGCCGCGCCGACTGCGGCGACGGCGAGGCCCGTGCCCGTCGCATGGTGCGCGAGCTCGGCGAGCTGATCGACGTCTACGACGACGTCACCGGCCGCGTGGCCGACGCCGTCGCCCCTCGCGACGCCGCCGCGCTCGCCGCGCGCCTCTGAGCTACCGGCGACCGGTCCAGGCCAGGAGATCCTCGAGTGGCCAGGTGGTCACGATGCGCTCGAGCGGCACGCCCAGAGCGGCAGCTCGCGCACAGCCGTGGTCGAGGAAGTCGAGCTGGCCGGGGGCGTGCGCGTCGGAGTCGATGCTGAACAGGCAGCCGGCCTCGAGCGCCAGCCGCACGAGGTCGTCCGGCGGGTCGGCCCGCTCGGGACGGGCGTTGATCTCCACGGCCACGTCGTGCTCGGCGCACGCCGCGAACACCCGGCGCGCGTCGAACCGGCTCGGCGGACGAGTACCTCGTCCCCCCTCCACCAGCCGACCCGTGCAGTGGCCGAGCACGTCGGTCGCCGGGTTCCTGACGGCGGCGAGCATGCGTCGCGTCATCGCGATGCTGTCGGCGCGCAGGTCGGAGTGCACGCTCGCCACCACGACGTCGAGCCGGTCGAGCAGCGCCGGGTCCTGGTCCAGCGACCCGTCCTTCAGGATGTCGACCTCGATGCCCGACAGCACCCGGGTGCCCTCCACCTGCGCGTCGACGTCGGCGACCAGCTCCAGCTGGGCCTCCAGCCGGTCCGCGGTCAGGCCGTTGGCCACCGTCAGGCGTGGTGAGTGGTCGGTGATCGCGACGTACTCGTGCCCGAGGCGCGCCGCCGTCCGGGCCATGACCTCCAGCGGCGAGCCGCCGTCGGACCAGTCCGTGTGGGTGTGCAGGTCGCCGCGGACGGCCGCACGGACCCGCTCGCCGCCGGCGACGAGCGGCCCCTCGCCCTCCTCCCGGAGGGTGGCGAGGTAGTCGGGCACCCGACCCTCGACCACCTCGCGCACCACCCCGGCCGTGCGCTCGCCGATCCCGTCGAGCGAGCGCAGCCGCCCCTCCCGGGCGAGCTGCTCGACGTCGTCGCGGTCGCGCAGCACGTCGGCGGCCCGCCGGAACGCCTCCACGCGGTAGCTCGAGGCGCGAGCGCGCTCCAGCCAGAACGCGACCTCCTCGAGCGCGGTCACCGGGTCCATGCGTCCATCGTGCCCCGGGCCTACGGTGGGCGCATGATCCGTCGCCACGTCGTCGTCTCCGGCCGCGTCCAGGGTGTCTTCTACCGTGCGTCGCTCGAGCGTGAGGCGCACGCCGGCGACGTGGCCGGGTGGGTGCGCAACCGCGACGACGGCGCGGTCGAGGCGGTGCTCGAGGGCGAGCCTGCCGCCGTCGAGCGCGTGCTCGCGTGGTGCCGCCAGGGGCCACCGCGCGCGGAGGTCACCGACGTCGCGGTCGAGGAGGAGGAGCCGGTCGGCGAGACCGGCTTCAGGACCCGCGGCTAGAACCCGAGCTTGCGCAGCTGCTTGGGGTCGCGCTGCCAGTCCTTCGCTACCTTGACGTGCAGGTCGAGGTGGACGGGAGTCCCGAGCAGCCGCTCGACCTGGGTGCGCGAGACCGTGCCGATCTCCTTCAGGCGCGCACCCTTGCGCCCGATGACGATGCCCTTCTGGCTGTCGCGCTCGACGTAGACGTTGACCCGGACGTCGAGCAGCGGACGGTCGGCCGGACGGTCCTCGCGCGGCACCATCTCCTCGACGACCACGGCGATCGAGTGCGGCAGCTCGTCGTGCACGCCCTCCAGAGCGGCCTCGCGGACGATCTCCGCGACGATCGTCTCCTCCGGCTCGTCGGTGAGCTGGCCCTCCGGGTACATGGGCGGACCTTCGGGCAGCGTGGCGACGAGCAGGTCGGCGAGCAGGTCGACCTGGTCGCCGGCGACCGCGGAGACCGGCACGATGTCGCGCCACACGAGACCGGCCGCCTCACCGGCCGACTGGACCGCGAGCAGCTGCTCCCCCACCCGCTCGGGGGCGACGAGGTCGGTCTTGGTGACCACGGCGAGCACGGGCGTGCGGCGGATCTTCGCGAGCTCCTCGACGAGGAAGCGGTCGCCGGGCCCGACCTTCTGGTCCGCGGGGAAGCACATGGCGATGGTGTCGACCTCGGCCCACGTGGTGCGGACGATGTCGTTGAGGCGCTGGCCGAGGGTGTTGCGCGGACGGTGCAGACCCGGCGTGTCGACGAGGACGAGCTGCGCGTCGTCGCGGTGCACGAGCCCGCGGATCGCGTGCCGGGTGGTCTGCGGCTTGGAGGAGGTGATCGCCACCTTCTCGCCGACGAGCGCGTTCGTGAGCGTCGACTTGCCCGCGTTGGGGCGGCCGACGAAGCAGGCGAAGCCGGAGCGGAAGGTCACGTCAGGGTCCCCTCGACGACCGTGCCGGCCGTGTCGGCGCGGAACACCGGGACACCCGCCCCGGCGAGGTCGCGCACCGCACCGACGTCGGGCAGCGCGTCGGCGACGACGAGCGCCGCCTCGAGACCGCGCGCGCCGGAGGAGACGGCCATGGCGACGGCGAGGTCGAGCGCGCCGACGTGCAGCGACGCCAGCGCGACGTCGGCCGCGGCGTACGTGCGACCGTCGAGGTCGCGCACCGCGGCACCTGCCGGCGCCTGGGTGCGCGCGCGGGTGGCGCGGGCCAGGGTGGCGAGCTTCGCGTCCTCCGGTCCGGGAGCCGGGTCGAGAGCGTGGGCGGGGGTGGGGTCAGCCACGGGATCCTCCGGGGACGGGGTCGGGGTCGGACGGGACGTCGACGCGCGAGACGTGCACGCGTCCGATGCGGTTGCGGCGGCCGCTCGGGGCCTCGGCGACGAGCCGCAGGCCCTCCACCTCCACCGTGCTGCCGGGGATGGGGACCTTGCCGAGGTGCTTGGCGAGCAGGCCGCCGACGGAGTCGACGTCCTCGTCGTCGAGGTCGACGTCGAACAGCTCGCCGAGGTCGTCGACGTCGTAGCGGGCGCTCACCCGGTACGACCCGTCGGAGAGGCTCTCGAGCTCGTCGGGCTCGGTGTCGTACTCGTCGGTGATCTCGCCGACGATCTCCTCGAGGATGTCCTCGATCGTGACCATGCCCGACGTGCCGCCGAACTCGTCGACGACGATCGCGACGTGCGTGCGCTGCGCCTGCATCTCCTTGAGGAGGTCGTCGGCCGGCTTCGTGTCGGGCACGAACAGGCACGGACGCATGATGGAGTCGATGCGCTCGGTCGACTCCGCGACGTGGTTGTCGAAGACCCGCTTCGTGACGTCCTTCAGGTACGCCATGCCCAGCACGTCGTCGAGGTTCTCGCCGATGACCGGCACCCGCGAGTAGCCGCTGCGCAGGCACAGCGACATCGCCTGGCGCAGCGTCTTGGACTGCTCGATGAACACGAGGTCCGGGCGCGGCACCATGACCTCGCGCACGATCGTGTCGCCCAGCTCGAAGACCGACTGGATCATGCGTGACTCGTCGGACTCGATGACGCTGCTGGCGGCGGCGAGGTCGACGAGCTCGCGCACCTCGACCTCCGACGCGAACGGTCCCTCACGGAAGCCGCGACCGGGGGTGAGCGCGTTGCCGAGCACGATGAGCAGCCGGGGCACCGGTCCGAGCAGGGCGGTGAGCAGCCGCACCGGACCGGCCGACGCGAGCGCCACGGCCTCGGAGTGCTGGCGACCGAGCGTCCGCGGCCCGACGCCGATGAGGACGTAGGAGACGACGACCATGATCGCCACGGCGACGACGATCTGCCACCACAGCCCGCCGACGACGTCGTCGACCACGAGCGCGACGAGCACGACGGCCGCCGTCTCGCAGACCACCCGCAGCAGCAGCACCGTGTTGAGGGCGGGTGCGGGGTCCTCGAGGATCCGGCCGAGGGGCACGGCGCCGCCGCGACCCTCCTCGCGCAGCTCCGCGGCGCGGGCGCGCGAGAACGACGACAGCGCGGCGTCGACGCTCGCCAGCGTGCCCGCCGCGACCGCCAGGACGACCGACGCGACGATCGCGACCGTCATCGCAGGCTGCCTCCGTCGGCGCCCGGTCGGGGCTCGACGACGCCGTCCTCGACGTCCCCGCCCGCCGCGACCTGCTGCCACTCCAGCAGCAGCCGACCCTGGATGCCGAACATCTCGGCGTGCTCCTCGGGCGTGGCGTGGTCGAAGCCGAGCAGGTGCAGGATGCCGTGCGTGGTGAGCAGGTCGATCTCGTCGGACACGTCGTGGCCGGCGGCCGGCGCCTGCTGCGCCGCCACCTGCGGGCAGAGGGCGATGTCGCCGAGGTAGCCCTCGGGCTCGTCCTCCGGCTCGCGGTCGCGCCGTCCGGGCGACAGCTCGTCCATCGGGAAGGACAGCACGTCGGTGGGGCCCTTCTTGTCCATCCACTGCTCGTTGAGCACGGCGATGGTGTCGGTGTCGACGAGGCGGACCGTCAGCTCGGTGGCCGGGTGCAGCCGCATGCGCCGCATGACGAAGCGGCACAGCCGGGTGAGGGCGACGACGTCGACGCCCTGGCCGGACTCATCGAGGACGTCGACGTTCATGCTCCACCTGTCCCGCGGCCGGGGCCGACTCGTTCTCGAACGCGTCGTACGCGGCGACGATGCGCCCGACGAGCTTGTGCCGCACGACGTCGCTCGAGGTCAGCGTCGCGAAGTGGATGTCCTTGACGTCCGCGAGGATGTCGCGCACGACCCGCAGGCCGCTCTTCTGGCCCGACGGGAGGTCGACCTGGCTCACGTCGCCGGTGACCACGATCTGCGAGCCGAAGCCGAGCCGGGTCAGGAACATCTTCATCTGCTCGGGGGTGGTGTTCTGCGCCTCGTCGAGGATGATGAAGGCGTCCTGGAGCGTGCGGCCGCGCATGTAGGCCAGCGGGGCGATCTCGATGGTGCCGCTCGTGAGGAGCTTGGGGATCGTCTCGGGGTCGAGCATGTCGTGCAGCGCGTCGTACAGCGGGCGAAGGTACGGGTCGATCTTCTCGCTCAGCGTGCCGGGCAGGTAGCCC
>NZ_LUNF01000095.1:0-4878 GCF_001626145.1 Aeromicrobium sp. REDSEA-S32_B7 | reverse complement strand
GCCCCGGCCTCGTCGACCCTGCCGACCTGCCGGGCACGCCCGGCCAGGTGTCGCCCTATGCCCGTGTCCTCGACGCCGGCGATCCCGGCGACGTCGCCGCTGTCCGCGACGGTCGCGCGGGCGTGCAGGACGAGGGATCGCAGATGGTGGCCCTCACCGTGGCCGAGGTTGCCCTCGAGGGGTCCGACGCTCGCTGGCTCGACCTGTGCGCCGGCCCGGGCGGCAAGGCCGCGCTCCTGGGTGCCCTGGCCGCGCAGCGCGGCGCCCACCTCGTCGCCAACGAGGTGCAGCCGCACCGCGCGGAGCTCGTCCGGCGTGGGCTGCGGGCCCTCCCCGACGTCGAGGTCACCGTCCACGACGGACGTGAGGGGCCCTGGGAGCCCGGCTCCTTCGACCGTGTCCTCGTCGACGCGCCCTGCACGGGCCTCGGTGCGCTGCGCCGGCGCCCGGAGTCGCGCTGGCGTCGGACGCCGGAGGACCTTGCCTCGCTCGTGCCGCTGCAGCGCGCGCTGCTGCGCCGCGCGGTCGACCTCACGCGTCCGGGTGGGCTCGTGGGCTACGCGACCTGCTCCCCGCTCGTCGACGAGACGCTCGAGGTCGTCGAGTCGGTCGGGCCCGGCGTGGCGGAGCTCGTCGGCGTCCACCGGTGGTGGCCGCACCGCGACGGCACCGACGCCATGTTCCTCGCCCTCCTGCGCCGTCGCTGAGCGGAGCCCCGACCACGCGCCGAGGGTCTCGGACCCGCCACTACGCTGTCGGCCATGGCCATCCAGATCACGCCGAGCCTGCTGAACGCCGACTTCGCGAACCTCGCGGGGGAGGCCGCTCGCATCCCGACGGCGGACTGGCTGCACATGGACGTCATGGACAACCACTTCGTGCCGAACCTGACGCTCGGCGCGCCCGTCATCGAGGCGCTGAGCAAGGCGGCCCAGCAGCCGATCGACGCCCACCTGATGATCGCCGACCCCGACCGGTGGGCCCCGGCGTTCGCCGAGGCAGGGGCGGGGAGCATCACCTTCCACGTCGAGGCCGCGGCGGCGCCGGTGCGGCTGGCCCGCGAGATTCGCGCCCAGGGTGCGCGGGCGTCCATGGCGCTCAAGCCGGCGACGCCGATCGAGCCCTACGCCGAGCTGCTGCCCGAGCTCGACATGGTCCTCGTGATGACGGTGGAGCCCGGGTTCGGCGGCCAGAAGTTCCTCGACCTCTGCCTGCCGAAGATCCGGCGCACCCGCGAGCTGATCGCCGCGAGCGGCGGCGAGGTCTGGCTGCAGGTCGACGGCGGCGTCTCCGTGGAGACCATCGAGCGGTGCGCCGAGGCCGGCGCCGACACGTTCGTCGCCGGCTCGGCAGTCTTTGGCGCGGACGACCCGGGCGCCATGGTGGAGACCCTGCGCGAGCTCGCCACCAGCGCCTGCGCGCACTGAGCCCCGCGACGGCCGCCCGGACGGTGCGACGCGTCCGTAGCGTGGGACGTCGCAGCGGCTGCGACACGCCCGGCTAGACTGTCGCCGAACGAGCAACAGCTCGCGTGTTCCGGGGTCGGTGCAAGTCCGAACCGGCGGTGACAGTCCGCGACCCGCACCTCTCGGGGTGAGGTTGAACCGGTGGAACTCCGGTACCGACGGTGAAAGTCCGGATGAGAGGAAACACGCGGGGTCTGGGGCCGAGGTCCGTCCTGGACCCTGGCGTCGGACCCGTCGACCCCGGTGCGGCGAGCCCGACCGGAGGACGAGATGGCGAGCGACACCGAGCTGCAGGCGATGCGCACGGCCCTCGAGGCCGCCCGATCCACCGCGCGGACGCTCCCGAACCCCCGCGTCGGCTGCGTGCTCCTCGCCCCGTCGGGCGAGGTCCTCGCCGTGGGTGCGCACCACGGCGCCGGGACAGCCCACGCCGAGGTCGACGCGCTGCAGCAGGCCGGCGACGAGGCCCGCGGTGCCACGGCCGTGGTCACCCTCGAGCCCTGCGCCCACACCGGACGCACCGGCCCCTGCGTCGACGCGCTGCTGGCGGCAGGGGTCGCGCGGGTGGTGCACGGTCAGTCCGACCCGAACCCCGAGGCTGCGGGCGGCGCCGAGCGGCTGCGCGCGGCCGGTGTCGACGTCGAGGGCGGTGTCCTCGCCGAGGACGCCGCGGCGCTCAACGTCGAGTGGACCTTCGCCGTCACGCACGGACGTCCGTTCGTGACCTGGAAGTACGCGGCCACGATGGACGGCCTCAGCGCTGCCCCGGACGGCTCGAGCAAGTGGATCACCTCGACCGCGGCCCGCCGCGACGTCCAGCGCTTCCGCGCGGAGGCCGACGCGATCATGGCGGGCACCGGCGCGGTGCTGGCCGACGACCCACGCCTGACGGTGCGCGACGCCGACGACCTGCCGCTGCCCTACGCGCAGCAGCCGTTGCGCGTGGTCGTGGGGGAGTCGCGCATCCCCTCCTACTACCGCGTCTTCGACCGGGTGGCGCCCACGCTGCTCGTGCAGACGCGTGAGCCCGACGAGGTGCTGTCCAAGATGGTCGAGAACGGCGTCCGGCACGTGTGGCTGGAGGGCGGGCCCCGCCTCGCGGGCGGCTTCTGGAACGCCGGGCTGGTCGATCGCGTCATCGGCTACATCGCCCCGGCGATGCTGGGCTCGGGACGAGCCGCGCTGGAGGGCGAGGCCGCCACGCTGGCCGACCTACGGCCGATCGACCTCGACGACGTCACGCGGATCGGACCCGACATCCGCATCATCGGCACGCCCGGGCGTGCCCCGCGGGAGGAGATGCCCTGATGTTCACCGGACTCGTGGAGGAGAAGGGCGTCGTGACGGCCGTGGAGCCGCTGGGCGACTCCGTGCGGCTGTCGGTGCGCGGGCCCGTGGTCACGGCCGACGCGACCCACGGCGCGTCGATCTCCGTCAACGGCTGCTGCCTCACCGTGATGGCGCAGGAGGCGGACGTCTTCAGCGCCGACGTGATGGCCGAGTCGCTCGACAAGACCTCCCTGGGCGACCTCGCGCCCGGGGCCGAGGTCAACCTCGAGCGCGCGATGGCGGCGGGCGGGCGCATGGGCGGCCACGTGGTGCAGGGTCACGTCGACGGCACGGGCGCCCTGATCGACCGCACCCCGAGCGAGCACTGGGAGGTGCTGCGCTTCTCGCTGCCCGACGACCTCGCGCGCTACCTCGTGCCGAAGGGCTCGATCACGGTCCAGGGCGTCTCGCTCACGGTCGTCGAGGTCACCGACCCCCGGGATCCCGCTCCCTGGTTCTCGGTGTCCCTCATCCCCACCACCCTCGCGGACACGACCCTCGGCACCCTCGCCCCCGGCGACCGGGTGAACCTCGAGGTCGACGTCCTCGCCAAGTACGTGGAGCGGCTGCTCGCCGCCCGCCTCCCGAAGGAGAACCCCGCATGAGCACCTACTCCGACGCCGACGGCGACACCGTCCGGCTCGACAGCATCGAACGGGCGATCGCCGACATCCGCGACGGCAAGGCCGTCGTCGTGGTCGACGACCCGGGTCGCGAGAACGAGGGCGACATCATCTTCGCGGCGAGCAAGGCGACGCCGGAGCTGATGGGCTTCCTCATCCGGCACTCCAGCGGCTACGTGTGCGCCCCGGCGCCGGGTGCGGTGCTGGACCGGCTGGGCATCCCGCTCATGACGCCGCACAACCGCGAGCTGATGCGCACCGCGTACACGATCTCGATCGACGCGCGCGACGGCATCACCACCGGCATCTCCGCGGCCGACCGGGCGCGCACGGTGCGTGTGCTCGCGGACTCGGCGACCGAGTCGTTCGAGCTCGTCATGCCGGGCCACGTGCTGCCGCTGCGCGCGAAGGACGGCGGCGTGCTGGCCCGCGCCGGGCACACGGAGGCCGCGGTCGACCTCACCCGCCTGGCGGGCCTCACGCCGGTCGGGGTCATCGGGGAGGTGGTGCACGACGACGGCGAGCTGATGCGCGCCCCCGCGCTGCGCGCGTTCGCCGACGCCGACGGGCTGAACTTCCCGCTTCTCTCGGACTTCTGGCCGCACGGGGAGGTCTCGCGCGCCTACGACGTCTTCGACGAGCGCAACGGCTGCCCGCGCCGCTCCTCCTACGTCGTGGACCGCGAGGGGGCGATCCGGTGGGCCGTGCACAACGCGATGCCCGAGGGGCGCGACCTCGACGAGCACCTGCGCCAGCTCGCCGACGCCGTCTGAGGCGCCACCTCACCGTCCGGTGCCGTGATGGTCTGGACCGGATCCGGCTTTTTCCCTTGCAGCACGGGGTTTTCGCGGATCGACCACGTACCGTAGGGGACGTCGAACCGCTGGTGACCCGAGACGCCAGCGGTTCGACTCATTTCATGGGGCATGCCGTTTCCGCGGCCGGGCCCCGCCCTCGGTAGGGTCCTGCCTCGCACGGGCGTATAGCTCAGCGGTAGAGCACCTCGCTTACAACGAGGTGGTCGGGGGTTCGATCCCCTCTGCGCCCACCATTGCGATGTCTCAGGACATCGGAATAGGCCGAAGGGTCTGCTGCACAGATAGGTGACATCTGATCTGTGGTGCCGAGAGGTGCCGCTGGAACGATGTGCACTGTGCCGAAGTCGTACCCCAAGGAGTTCCGCGACGACGTCGTCCGCGTCGCGTGGAACCGTGAGCCGGGAGTCCATCTCAAGCAGATCGCTGCCGACTTCGGCATCAGCGAGTCCTGCCTGACCAACTGGCTCAAGATTGCTGACGTCGAGGACGGCATCAAGCCTGGGACCACCGCCGCTGAGAACACCGAGCTGCGTGAGGCCAAGAAGCGGATCCGGTTGCTGGAGCAGGAGAACGAGGTCCTGCGCCGTGCTGCTGCCTACCTCTCCCAGGCGAACCTGCCGGGAAAATGATGTACCCGCTCGT
>NZ_LUNF01000094.1:0-12554 GCF_001626145.1 Aeromicrobium sp. REDSEA-S32_B7 | reverse complement strand
GCTGGGCGCCGCGCTCGCCGTAGAAGTCTCCGGGGGCGACGAGGATGCCGCGCTCGGCGAGCCAGGCGACCGTGTCGCGGCAGCCCTCGCCGCGGGTGGCCCAGAGGTAGAGCGCGCCCTCGGAGTGGGTGATGGTGAATCCGGCCGACTCGAGCGCACGGCGGAGCGCGTCGCGACGCTCGGCGTAGCGACGACGCTGCAGGACGACGTGCTCGTCGTCGGCGATCGCGGCGGCGAAGGCCTGCTGCACCGGGGTCGGCAGCATGAACCCGAGGTGCTTGCGGACGGCCAGCAGCTCGGCGACGACCGCCGCGTCGCCCGCGACGAAGCCGGCGCGGTAGCCCGCGAGGTTCGAGCGCTTCGACGTCGAGTGCACGGCGAGCAGTCCGTCGTGGCTGCCCTCGCAGACGTCGGGGTGCAGCACGGAGACCGGCTCGCGCTCCCAGCCGAAGTCGGCGTAGCACTCGTCGGAGACCAGTAGCGCTCCCCGCTCGCGGCACCAACGGACCACCGCGCGCAGGTGCTCGGCCGACAGCACCTCACCGTGCGGGTTCGCCGGGGAGTTCACGTACACGAGCGCCGGCTGGTCGGTGAGGCCGTCGGCGACCGGGTCGCCCAGCACGACGCGGGCGCCGGCGAAGCGGGCACCGACCTCGTAGGTGGGGTACGCCAGCGCGGGGAGCACGACGGTGTCGGCGGGTCCGAGCGCGAGCTGCGACGGCAGGTTGGCGATGAGCTCCTTCGAGCCCACGGTCAGCAGCACTTGGTCGGTCGTGAGCCCGGTGACTCCGAGCCGACGCTCGAGCCAGTCGACGGCGGCCTGGCGCACGGCCTCGGGGGCCGCCACCGTCGGGTAGCCCGGCGCGTCCGAGGCTGCGGCGAGCGCCTCACGGGCGACCGACGGCGTGGGGTCGACCGGTGTCCCGATGGAGAGGTCGACGATGCCGTCGGGGTGTGCGTGGGCGCGCTGCTTGGCGTCGGCCAGGGTGTCCCACGGGAAGTCGGGGAAGCGGGAGGAGAGACGGGGTCGGTCCATCAGGACGCTCCTTCGCAGGTGGCCTCGGGGGTGACGCGTCGGGCTGCGCCCAGGAGTCGGGCCCCGCTGGAGGGCCCCGCCGTCACTCCTGGTTCTGCGGGGGCAGCGCGGCGATGAAGGCGTGGTCCTTGTCGATCACGCCCATCTTCGCGGCACCACCGGGCGAGCCGAGGTCGTCGAAGAAGTTCACGTTCGCGTCGTAGTACTCCTTCCACTCCGACGGGGTGTCGTCCTCGTAGAAGATGGCCTCGACCGGGCACACCGGCTCGCAGGCACCGCAGTCGACGCACTCGTCGGGGTGGATGTAGAGCATGCGCTTGCCCTCGTAGATGCAGTCGACGGGACACTCGTCCACGCACGCGCGGTCCTTGACGTCCACACACGGCTGGGCGATCACGTAGGTCACGACGGCTCCTTCGACGGCAACGCTGGTCCGCCCTGGTCGGTGGCGGACCGTCCCAGTATCCCGCCTGGTCGACGGGGCGCCGTACTGAGGTATGCCTCATGAGACGGTGGCGTCGTGGCAGACGTCCAGGACCTTCTCGGCCGACGGGTGACCGTGCGGCACCGGCTCGCCGACGGGAGCGCCACCGACGTCGTCGGTCGCGTCGTCGCGGCCGACCCCACCGGGCTCGTCGTGCAGCGTCGCGACGGGTCCGAGACGGCCGTGGACGCCGGTCGTGTCGTCGCGCTCAAGGTCGTGCCCGACCGCCCCGCCCGCAGCCCCCGCGCGCTCGACGTCGACGTCGACGAGCTGGTCCGGATCACCTCGCGCGGGTGGCCGGCTCCCGAGTCGGTGCCGCTCGGTGCGTGGGAGCTGCGCGCCGCCGGGGCGTTCACGGGTCGCGCGAACTCCGTCGCCGTCGTGGGCGACCCGGGACGGCCCGACGACGAGGCGCTCGCCGCGGTGCTCGACTTCTACACGTCGCGAGGCCTGCAGCCGCAGGCGCAGGTCGTCGTCGACTCCGCGTGGGAGCGCCGCTTCCTCGCGGCGGGCTGGACGGCGCGCACCGACTACCTCGGCGGCGCCGTCGTGCAGGTGGCCGACCTCGGTGACGCCCCGGCCCCTGACGGCCGCGCGACCGTGACGCCACGAGCCTCGGACGCCTGGCTGTCGCGCTACGGCCGGGTCGACGACGTGGAGGCCGCGCGCCGGGTGCTGGAGGGACCACGCACGGTCGGCTTCGTCGAGGTCCCCGACGACGGCGTCCCCGCAGCGGCCGTCGGACGGGTCGTGGTGACCGGCGAGTGGGCCGGCGTGGCCGCCGTCGAGACGCTCCCCGAGCACCGCCGACGCGGTCTCGCCGACGCCGTCGTGCGGACCAGCCTGGCGTGGGCGCACGAGCGCGGCGCGACCCGCGTGTACCTGCAGACCATGCCCGACAACCACGCGGCGCTCGCGCTCTACGCGCCGCACGACTTCAGGACGCACCACCACTACCGCTACCTCGTGCCCGCCTCCTGAGCTCCGCTGGCCAGCCCGGAGCAACCCACCGCCGGGCGGGCCTCCCGCGCAGACGCGACGCGCCCGACCGGCTCCTTGACCCCTCCGAGGAGGTGACGGGAGCCGGACGGGCGGACGTCAACGCCGGACGACGCGGATCGTCAGCGGGACCGCGGCCGAGCCGGTGCGACGGTCACCGAGGTACTCCACGGTGAACTGCCTCGTACCCGTGCTGCGCAGCGGTCGCAGGCGCACCTCGGCGGTCCCGTTGCGCAGCGTCGCCGTGCCGAGGATCGTCGAGCCGAGACGCACCCGCACGGTGCCACCATCGGGCCGGAAGCCGTCGGCGCTCACCCGGACCGGGACGACCGCTCGCGTCCGGTCGACGACGACCTTCCCGCGCGGCGCGGTGGCCCGGACGACGGGCGTGGCCTTGGTGACCGTGTGCTCGACCGTGACGTCGTCGGGCTCGACGGAGTCGTTGCCGGCGTAGAGGACCTGGAGCCGGTGGGAACCGGGCTCGAGCGCCGTGCCGGAGATGCGCACGCTGGCCGATCCCTCGCGCAGCGAGCCGATGCCGACGACCGTGGAACCCGACACGACGTAGACGAGGCCGGAGGCGGCCGGGGCGGCCGTGACCTCTACCGTGCCCTGCGTCCCGAAACGGGTGGGCTCGATCGTGGCGGCGAGGTCGGCCTCGCTCTTCAGGACCGTGATGCGGTACTCCGCCGAGACCGGACGCGTCTCCGCGTCGCCGGCGTACTCGACGCTCAGCACGTGCGTGCCGACACCGAGGTCCGCGGTCCTCAGGGCGATCGTCGCCCGGCCGCCGTCCAGGGTGGCCGTGCCGAGCGCGGTGTCACCGTCGCGCAGCGTCACCTCGCCCGCGGGCACGACGCCCTCGAGGGAGGAGCTCACCCGCACGTCGACGTCGACCACGTCGCCGAGGCGTCGGGTGCGCGGTCCGTCCACCGCCAGCTCGCCGGCGGCCGGGCTCACGTCGAGACCGACGATCGTCGGGTCGTGGTCGCTGGCGCGGAACGGCGACGTGTCGAAGAGGTTGGTGACGTTGTAGTTGAAGCGGCTGTACTCGCGGGCGATCGCCTCGGGCGCGTTGATGCGCCACACGTCGGCCCCACGGACCCGGCGCGTCGCGCTGGGCGAGGCGAAGACGTGGTCGAGCGACCCGAGCAGTCCACCGAACTGGTAGGTGTCCTCCTCGGAGAAGCGGTCGGTCACGTTCGTGAACCCGGCGTCCTCGAGGACCTGCATCGGGTCCTCCTTGGAGTAGGAGTTGAAGTCGCCCGCCAGGAGGACGCGGTCGGTGCCGGCGGACTTCTCCACGTCGTCCACGAAGGCCACGAGGGCTCGCGCCTGACGCACGCGGTCGGGGTTGGACGCACCCTGGCCGTCGCGCTGGTCGGCGTTCTCGCCCGACCCCGAGCCCTTGGACTTGAAGTGGTTCGCGATCACGACGAAGTCGCTGTCGGCCACGCCCTTGGCCCGGAACTCCTGGGCGAGCGGGGCACGGGCGTTGGCGAAGGCCGGGTCGTCGAGGATGCGCGCCTCGCCGGCCGTCTCGACCGTCGAGGTGCGGTAGATGAACGCCGGACGGATGACGTCCTCGCCCGTGCTCGGCACGGTGGTCGGCGAGGCGGCACCCGCCCAGACGTCGGCGCCCGCGTCGGCGTTCAGTGCTGCGACGAGGGTCTGCAGCGCCGTGTCGCGCGGCTGGCCGAGGGTGGCGGAGTTCTCGAGCTCCTGCAGCGCGACGACGTCGGCGCCGAGGCCGTTGATCGCCTTGACGATCTTGGTCTGCTGACGCGCCAGGCTCTCGTCCGTGGCCGCACCACGCGGGCCGTTGTTGGTGCACGAGTTGGTGGTGATGGGCGTGCCGGCACGGTCGCGGAAGTACGTGCAGGTGCCGCGACCGGAGGCGACGTACTTCTCGCCCGTCGTCGGGAAGTAGTTCAGGACGTTGAACGAGGCCAGCTTCAGCTCGCCCTCGACCGGGGCGGGCGTGCGCTCCTGCGCGCGCGTGGCACCGAAGGTGGCCGGGGCGTCAGCGACACCGGTGAGGCGCGTGGTGGGCTGCAGCTTCCAGCCGAAGCGGAAGTCGAGCACGACCGGCGCCACGAAGGTCGTCGGTGCTCCCTGGCGCACCTCGTTGTCGGCGGTCAGCCAGGGCAGCGGGACGTCCTTGCTGCCGTTGACGTAGTTGACGCTCGCCCCGTCGTCGAGGGTGATGAGTCGACGGGCGTTGTCGGCCACGAGGTCGGTGTAGGCCTGCGTACGCGGACGCACCACGTCGGTGGGCTGGGGCAGCGGTCGGGTGCCGGCGGCGAGCCCGACCTCGCCGAAGGAGTTCGTGGCGAAGTTGTTGGTGACCGTGTACGCGCCCTGCGGCGCCAGGAGCATGCCCTCCAGCGACTCGCGCTGGGTGTCGTCCAGGGGGAAGGCGACCTCGGCGGCCTTCGGCGCGACGGCCGGCTCGGTCAGGACCGTCCAGCCACCGGCGGGGACGGCGAGCTGGGTGAGTCCGCTGGACTCCTCCACGGTGCCGGTGACCTCGAGGTGGTCGCCGATCTCGACGTCGTCGGCCAGCGCGGCCGACGCCACGAACAGACCCGTGGACGCGCGGTGGGTGTCGACGTCGACGTCGCCCGTGCCCTCGGTCTGGATGTACGCGCCGTCGAAGCCGCCGTCGGGGTAGGCCGCGGTCACGACGCCGCGGGTCGTGACCCGCTGTCCGACGATCGGGCTCGCGGTGCCGGTTCCCTGGATCTCCGCGATCGGGACGACCGGGGCGGGCTCGACCGGGGCGGGCGCGGAGTCGCACGCCGTGCCGCACGCCGTGGGCGTCGGGTCGGCGGCCGACAGGTCGGCCCGGTTGTCGTTCGTGTCGGTGCCGCCGGTGCGGCGGACCGCCTTCGTCAGGCTCGTGCCGGTGGCCGCCGCTGAGCCCTCGAAGGTGGTGGAGCTCCCATACCCGACCAGGTCGACGACGGCGGGGTCGGCGAGCACCGTCGACGGGGCGCCGGTGAGGGGCGTCGTCGTGCGGGTGAGGGCGAGGGTGCCTCCGCCGCCGGCGAACGCGACGGTCGACGCGACGTCCGGCGTCGGCAGGTCGGCCCCCGGGTTGGTGGTCGCGTTGTTGCTGTTCGCACCGACCAGCAGGGTGCCCCCCGCGGGGACGGTGTGGTCACCGAGGGCGATCACACCCGAGAAGTTCCCGGTGCCCGTGGCGGAGCGGTACTGGACCGACCAGCCCGCGACGTCGACGGGACTCCCGGTGGGGTTGTGCACCTCCACGTACTTGTTCTTGAACGACGCCCCGCTGGAGCCGCCGTTCACGTAGACCTCGTCGATCACGAGGTGGTCGGCGGGTGCCGCCTGGGCTGCCGGCGCCGCAGCGAGCGCGCCGGTGGCCAGGCCGCCGGCCAGGGCGAGCCGGAGCGCACGCGAGAAGGATGATCTGGACACAGGGGTCTCCTGGTTCGAGGGATGGTGTCGACGGTCGGCGGTCAGCGAGAGCGGACCGTGAGCGTGGCGCGGCCCGTCGACGGCTTCGCGAGATCGTTGCCGGAGTAGGAGACCGTCAGGGTCCTGCGGCCGGTGTTCGTGAACGGACGCAGGGTCACCGACGCCTTGCCGTCGCGCAGCTCGCCGCGACCGACGACCTTCGAACCGACGCGCACCACGATCGCGCCGCCGTCGGCGGTGAAGCCGGCGGTGCGGACGGTGACCGCCACCGTGGCCTTGCCGCGGTTGCGGACGACGCTCGTCGGGCGCACGGACGCCGAGGTGGCGGAGGTCGCCTTGGTGACCGTCACCGTGACCGGGACGGTCACCGGCTCGAAGTCGGCGCTGCCGTTGAAGTACACCTCGAGCGTGTGCTCGCCGGGCCGCAGGGCGGTCCGGTCGAGGCTGACGCGTCCCGAGCCGTCGGTGATCGTGCCGACGCCGACGACGGTGCCGTCCGACGTGGAGGCGAAGACGAGACCGCGGGCGTCGTCGTCGCTGCTCAGCTCGATCACGGTGGAGGTGCCGTAGGGCGTGGCGGTCGGCGGAGTCACGGCGAGGCTCACGACGCCCTTGGCGAGGTCGACGGCGGCCGTCGTCGTCGACGTGGCGTGGTCGTCGTCGCCGACGTAGACGATCTCGACGGTGGTGGTGCCGATCGGCAGGCTGGACGTGTCGGCCTCGATGGTGGCCTTCCCGCCGGACAGCGTCGCGGTGCCGAGGACCGTGCCGTCGAGCTCGGCCCGGACCTGACCCGTGGGCTGGGTGCCGGTGGCCGAGGTGATGTCGACGGTGAGGTCGACGGGGGCGCCGCGGCGCGGGTTCTCCTCGACGTCGACCGTGGCGGACGTGGCGGCCTTCTCGACCGTCACGGCGACGCTGCCGGTGGCCTCGGGCAGGTCGGTGTCGCCGGAGTAGACGACGGTCAGCTCGCGCGTGCCGGCACCGATGCGCTCGGTGTCGATGCTCACGTCGGCGCGACCCTCGGCGTCGAGGGTGCCGGTGCCGAGCGTGGTCTCGCCGTCACGGACCTCCACCGTGCCGCTGGGCGCGGCGCCCGGGGCGGTGACCGCCACCGAGACGGTGGCGTCGTCGCCGAAGGCGACCGTGGAGGCCGTCGCCTCGATCGTGGCGCCCTTGATCGAGATCGGGACCGTGACGAGCGTGCCGCTGCGGGAGGCACGGACCTCCAGGACCAGGTCGCCGGCGACCTTGCTGGGCAGCCGGCCGGCGATCGTCGCCGCACCGTTGGTGACGGCACGGGCGCCGAGGTTGGCGACGACGCGGTCGCCGTCGAGCAGGCGGGCCGAGACGGACCGGTTCGCCGGACTGCCCGACGACGTCAGGTCCAGGCGCGGCAGCGTGACCTCGAAGGCGCCGCCGGCGCGGTAGGACTGCTGCAGGCCGCGCACCTCGACGGCGTGGCGGGCGAAGGACGGCGACACCGGCTGGTTCTTCGACAGGTAGGTCGTCCAGGCGTCGAGGTCGGCCAGGCCGGTGTCACGACGCGCGCCGGCCGCGAAGGCGCGGAAGTTGTCGCCGCCGGAGGCCAGGAAGCTCGGCACGGCGACGTCGTAGGTCTTCTCCGGCGAGACCTTCTCGCCGTCGACCCACAGCGACGTGATCCGATCGCCCTCCGGGCGGGTGGCGTCGAAGGTGTAGCGGACGTTGTCGGACGTGCCGAGCTGCAGGTAGGCACGGCTGGGCACGGCACCGGCGGCGGTGCGCTGCCACTGCTGCTCGAAGACCGTCTTCAGCTGACGGCCGTCCAGCGTGACGACGAAAAGGCTGTTGGCGAACGGCAGCACGGAGACCGCCTCGCCGAAGGTGACGACGCCGTCGGTGTTGGTGCCGCCGGTGCCCGCGAACTCGAGGTCGTCGCGCAGGCCGCCGGGGTTCACGATGCCGAGGTCCACGTCGCGGCCCACCGCCGTTCGGGACACCTCGGAGCGGTACATCTCGGCCACGAGGTTGCCGAGCGTGGACTCGTTGGCGCGGTCGTCGCGCTTCGCACCACCGTCGGCGTAGCCGGCCGTGGTGATGTCCTCGGTCACCTCACCGACCGGGCGACGCCCGACCTCGGTGGCGTTGGCGAGGGCGGCGTCGGTGATCCGGGCGACCTCGGCGACCCGCGGGTAGGTGGCGACGAGCGTCTCGTTGGCGGTGGTGACGCGGGCGACGTTGGCCTGGGTGTGCCCGGTGACCGCCCCGGTCGCGGGGTCGACGGTCAGCTGGACCCGGCCGACGTTCTCGCCGTAGCTGCCGGTCTGGAGCACCGGTCGGGTGCCGGAGCGCCCGGGGATCGGCGCCTCCCACGCGTAGGTCTGGTGGGTGTGCCCGTTGAAGATGGCGTCGACGTCGGGGTCGGTCTTGGTGACGATGTCGGCGAAGGCGCCGCCCTTGGCGAGCTCGCTCTCGAGGGTGCCGCCCGCGGTGGTGCCGTTCTGTGCACCCTCGTGGTAGCTGGCGACGATGACGTCGGGAGCGTCGGTCAGGCGCTCGAGGCGCTCGACCTCGGTGTTCACGGCCTCGACCGGGTCGGTGAAGCGCAGCCCGGTGATGCCGTCGGGCGACACGAGGGCCGGGGTCTCCTGGGTGACCGCGCCGACCACGGCGACGTCGAGGCCGCCGACCTCGAAGGTGGCCGACGGCGGGAGCACCGGTCGACCGGTGGAGGTGTCGATGACGTTGGCCGCGAGGTGCGGGAAGTCCGACCGGTCCGCCACACGGCCGAGGAGGTCGGCGGCACCGCGGTCGAACTCGTGGTTGCCGACCGTGGAGGTGTCCAGGTCCAGCGCGTTCAGCACGTCGAGGGTCGGCCCGTCCTGCTGCACCTGCGAGGGGAAGAGGGACGCGCCGATGTCGTCGCCGGAGGAGATGAAGAGCGTGTTGTCCTCGCCCCCCTGCGCCCTGAGCTGCTCGACCGTGCCGGCGAACTTGACCGTGTTGGCGTCGAGGCGACCGTGGAAGTCGTTGATGTCGAGCACCTGGATGGTGACGGGGTCGGCCGCGGAGGCCGGGACGGCGCCGAGCACCGAGGCGGCGGTGACCGCCGCGAGGGTGGCGGCGGCGCAGCGCAGGACGTTCTTCACAGGGATTCCTTCGACGTTCGGACGGGCAGGCCTATCTGAGGAGGTCGAGGCGTCCCCGCGGGGCCGTCGAGACGACGTCCGGGTGAACCGCGGCCGTCGGGACAGGGCCGACGACCGCCTCTCGCGGTCGCGGTCCGTCACGGTGCCGTCGGTCCCCCCGCACCGTTCGGCGCCGGACCAATGGAGGCATCACACCCGACGCCCCGGCCCGCGTCAATGGGTCGCAGGGTAACGATCAGGTAACGGGAGCGCGGGCCTAGGATCGTGGCCGTGCGTGAGCGTCGGGGCGTCCGGGTCGTGGTGGTGGCGGGCCCGTCGGGGGTCGGCAAGTCCCACCTCGCCGAGGTGCTCGGCTGGTCGGTGCTGCGCCTCGACGACTTCTACCGCGACGGCGACGACCCCCACCTGCCTCGTTCGAGCCTGGGCATCCCCGACTGGGACGACCCCGCCTCCTGGGACGCGGTGGCCGCGGTCGGGTCGATCGCGGAGCTGTGCGCCGCCGGCGAGGCCGACGTGCCGGTGTACGACATCGCTGCGAGCCGACGGACCGGCACGCAGCACCTGCAGGTCGGCGACCGCTTCATCGCCGAGGGCCTGTTCGCGCCGGTCGTCGTGGCGGCGTGCCGCGACGCGGGCCTCCTGGACCAGGCGATCTGCCTGCGCCGGCACCGCCTCGTCACGTTCGGGCTCCGCCTCGCGCGCGACCTGCGCGAGGGGCGCAAGAGCCCGTGGGTGCTGGTGCGACGCGGCTGGCGGCTGAAGAACGACGACGACCGGGTCGTCGCCGAGGCGGTGGCCGCCGGCTGCACGCCGATGACCCCGCGCCAGGCGCGGCGGGCGCTGCGTCGCCCGTCCACGAGATGATCCGAGGACGTCGGGCCCGACGCGGTCCCTGGTGAGCAGCGCGGCTGCGCGCTAGCGTGCCGCCATGACTCGCACGACGTCCCGGGACCGCGTGCCCCTCGCAGTGCTCGCCGCGGTCAGCCTCGCCTTGCTCGCCGCGTGCAGCGGGTCGGGCGACAGCGCGCTCGCCGACGCGTCGGCCTCACCGAGCGCCACTGCCGCTCCCCCGAGCCTCGACCCGTCGGACCCGTGCCCCGCACTGGTCGGCGACGACGGACTCGTGGCTCGCGCGCTCGCGGCTGCGGACGGGCCTGCGGTCGACCGCGGCCCACTGCAGGAGGAGATGTTCCGCGTCGTGCTGTCGGGCCCGCGACACCTGAAGGACCCGGTCGGCCAGATCATCGACTACCTCGACGACCCCGCGGCCTACCAGCCTCTGGACGGTGGTGAGGACGACGTCGTGACCCGTGCCGTCCGTCGCGTCGAGTCGGCCTGCTCCTGAGTCCGCGAGCCCGACCTAGAGGGCCGCGTAGCGCGGCTTGATGACGTCGTCGATCAGCGCGAGGCGCTCGTCGAACGGCAGGAACGCGCTCTTCATGGCGTTGACCGTGAACCAGCGCAGGTCGTCGGCGCCGTAGCCGAAGGCGTCGACGAGCAGCTGCATCTCCCGGCTCATCGAGGTGCCGCTCATCAGCCGGTTGTCGCAGTTGACCGTCACGCGGAACCCGAGCTCCTTGAGCAGGCCGATCGGGTGGTCGGCGATGGAGCGCATGCCCGGGACGGCCGACGTCTGGAGGTTCGAGGAGGGGCACATCTCCAGCGGGATGCGCCGGTCGCGCACGTAGGCGGCGAGCAGGCCCAGCCGGGGTCCGCCCTCGGCCGCGAGGTCGATGTCGTCGATGATCCGGACGCCGTGGCCCAGGCGGTCGGCACCGCAGCGCTGGATGGCCTGCCAGATGGACGGCAGGCCGAACGCCTCGCCGGCGTGGATGGTGAAGTGGGCGTTCTCGCGACGTAGGTACTCGAACGCCTCGAGGTGCAGGATCGGCGGGAAGCCGTCCTCGGCGCCGGCGATGTCGAAGCCGCAGACGCCCCGGTCCCGGTACTCGACGACGAGCTCGGCGATCTCCAGGCCGTGCTGCGCGTGCCGCATCGCCGTGAGCAGCTGGCCGACGACGATCGGCGTGCCCTCGGCGGCCGCCTCGGCGCGGCCCTCGTCGATGCCCGCCTGCACGGCCTCGACCGTCTCGGCGAGCGTCAGGCCACCCTGCAGGTGCTGCTCGGGCGCCCACCGCAGCTCGGCGTAGACGACACCGTCGGCGGCCAGGTCCAGCACCGACTCGCGGGCCACGCGGGCGAGGTCCTGCGGACGCTGCATGACCGCGACCGTGTGCTCGAACGTCTCCAGGTACCGCGGCAGCGATCCGGAGCTGGCGGCGTCGGCGAACCACATCCCCAGCTGGTCCGGCGGGGCGGGCAGCGGGTGCCCGACCTCCTGCGCGATCTCGGCGACGGTCGACGGGCGGACGCCACCGTCGAGGTGCTCGTGGAGCGCCACCTTCGGGGCGCGGCGGATCTGGTCGGCGGTCAGGCTCACGCGCACATCGTGGCACGCCCGCGGGAGCGCCCGACCGCGGCCGGGGCGGGGGGCCGCTTGACACCGGACCGACCTGTGACTACGGTCACTGTCATCGATAACAGTGTTATCGATAACACCCTATGAGGAATTCCGGGGACAGCACCGGCGACAGCGCCGAGGACAGCAGCACGGAGGGCAGCAGGCATGGCGAACATCCAAGACGTGGCGAGGGCGGCCGGTGTGTCCACGGCGTCCGTGACGCGCTACCTCGCCGGCCAGCGCATCCGCAGCGAGGAGGCCGTCCGCCGCGCCATCGAGGAGCTCGGCTACCGGCCGAGCCTCGTCGCCCGCAGCCTGAAGTCGGGTCGTCACCAGTCGATCGGCGTGATCGTCCCCGACATCTCCAACCCGTTCTTCGCCGCCCTCGTGAAGGGCATCGAGCGCGAGGTCCGCCCGCACGGGCTCCAGGTGATCCTGGGCAACAGCGACGAGGACGCCGAGCGGGAGGAGGCCCTGGTCCGCGAGCTGGCCCAGCGCACCGACGGTCTCATCATGGCGCCGCTGTCGGAGAACGACGAGATCCCCGACCTGCTGGCGCAGGCCGGTCACCCGCTCGTCTTCGTCGACCGCGAGACCTCCTCGGGCCCCGACGTCGACCGCGTCCTCGTCGACAACACCGCCGGCATCCAGCAGGCCGTCGACCACCTGGTCGGGCTCGGCCACACCCGGATCGCGACCATCAGCGGCCGCGTCGACTCCACGCCCGGCCGCATGCGCCACGAGGCGTTCCTCGCCGCCATGGCGGGCCACGGCATCGAGGTCGACGAGGCGCTCGTGCGGCGCGGCGACTTCCGCGAGGAGAGCGGCCGGCTGCACATGGCCGACCTCTGGCGACTCCCGCAGCGACCCACCGCCGTCGTCGTCGCGAACAACCTCATGACGGCCGGCGCACTCGTGACGCTCGGCGCCCTCGGCGTGCGGGTGCCGGACGACCTGTCCGTCGTCGGCTTCGACGACCTGCCGCTCGCCCACCCGGTC
>NZ_LUNF01000093.1:0-18010 GCF_001626145.1 Aeromicrobium sp. REDSEA-S32_B7 | reverse complement strand
CCCCACGATCACGCGCGGGTCACGAGGCGGTCACGGCGAGTGGGACTGGTCTGGACCGGGGACTCCGGGCCAGGCGGCATCTCGGTGCACACGTGTGTCGTTTTTGCGGAACGTGTTCCACGTCGCGCCCGGAAGTCGTACGCTCGTCGGGCTTCATGGGGGGAGCACAACGGGAGGGTTCACCAGATGGCGTTGCACGCCGAGCAGGTCGTGCGCGGGCTCGACGCCCTGCTCCTCGGCGGCCACCTGGTACATCGCCAGCAGCCACATGGCCGTGGCGTTGATCGTCATCGACGTGTTCATCTCGCCGAGCGGGATGTCCTGGAACAGCCGGCGCATGGTCCCGAGGTGCGGGATCGGCACGCCCACCTTGCCGACCTCGCCGCGCGAGAGCACGTGGTCGGGGTCGTACCCGGTCTGGGTCGGCAGGTCGAACGCGACGGAGAGCCCGGTCTGGCCCTTCGCGAGGTTCTTGCGGTACAGAGCGTTGGACTCCGCCGCGGAGCTGTGACCGGCGTACGTGCGCATCACCCAGGGGCGGTCGGGCGCAGACTTGTCAGGCATGACCGTCAGGTTACCGCGCCGTAACGTGACGTGGCAGACTCTGTGAGCCACGCGACCCACCTCACACGCCTCTGACGTCGCTCTCGCGTCCAGCCGGGCCCGGCGCCACGGCCTAGGGTGAGGCCATGGTCAACCTGACGCGCATCTACACCCGCACCGGAGACGACGGCACGACGAACCTCGTCGACTTCAGCCGTACGTCGAAGAACGACCTGCGACTGGTCGCCTACGCCGACGTCGACGAGGCCAACAGCCAGCTGGGCCTCGCGCTGTCGTTCGACGAGCTCGAGGACGACGTCGTGCGGATCGTGCGTCACGTCCAGAACGACCTGTTCGACGTCGGCGCCGACCTCGGCGCCCCGGTCGTGGAGAACCCGGAGCACCCGCCGCTGCGTGTCGAGCCGGACTACGTCGACCGGCTGGAGCACTGGTGCGACGACTACAACGAGCGCCTCGAGAAGCTGCGCTCCTTCATCCTCCCAGGCGGCACCCGCTCGGCGTCGGCGCTGCACGTGGCGCGCACCGTGACCCGACGGGCCGAACGGTCCGCGTGGGCCGCCATCGAGGTGCACGGTCCGACGATGAACCCGCTCACCGCGCGCTACCTCAACCGGCTGAGCGACCTGCTGTTCATCCTCGGCCGCTACGCCAACCGCGAGGTCGGCGACGTGTTGTGGGTGCCCGGCGGAGAGCGCTGAGCCGAACTGCCGCTGCACCCGCCCGGACGCACCGTCGCCCACGTCCCTGGGGAAGGGACGTGGGCGACGGTCAGGTCAGCGTGGTGCTGGGCTCACTCCCAGTCGATCGCGCGCTGGGTGGTCGCGCCGCCGGTGCTGTCGCCCTTGACGACCTTGGTGGCGGCCGGCTTGGTACCGGTGTCGGCCTGCGCGGGCATCGAGAGCGGGAGGACGGCGACCGCCGAGGCGAAGGTCGCGACGACGAGGCGCTTGAGGGTGCGGTTCATGGTGGCTACCTGTTCCATCGGGGGAACCCGGGACGTCCGGGCATGGCTCGTGTGAGTCATCGTCGCCTAGTCCTGGGGCGACGTCAACCTCCTGGGCGACGCGGCGGGCCGATCGTCCAGGCCTGTCCAGTCCCGCGCCGTCAGACGACCGTGCTGACGCTGCGACCGGGGGGCGACGCCTCGAGCCACGCGAGCAGACCGGTCAGCGCCGCAGGCGTCAGCGCCAGCTGACGCACGGCGGTCCCGTTGTCGGTCGCGACGACCACGTGGCCGTCGTGGATCGCGTGCACCTCTCCCCCGACCGGCTCGCGCCGGCCGTCGACCAGCATCGCGTCGCGCGTGAAGCGGTAGGCGGGGCGCATCCGCAGCGAGAACGTGCGGTACCACTCCAGCGTGCTGCCCCGGTACACGGCGAGGCCCAGGGTCCAGCCCTGGGCCGACGCCGCGTCGCGCTTGTTGATGCTCAGGTCGAACGCACCGAGCCGGCGCGCCAGGTACCGGCGCCGCAGCACCAGCACCGCCAGCAGGAGCACGCTGAGGGCGATCGCGGCCAGGACGAGGTCCACGGCCCACAACCACAGGGGCACCCGGCCCCTCCCTCCTCCGGCAGTCGTCCGGTGCTAGGCGAGCTCGATGCCCCGCAGCTTGGCCTCGGCGCGCAGCACCGCGTCCGTGTCGTCCGCCGAGCGCGCCTGCTCGAGCTCGGCCTGCACCTGCTCGCGGTCGAGCTCGGAGACCAGCGACGTGTCCTCGCTGAGGATGGAGACGCGGTCGTCGGCGACGGACAGGAAGCCGTCCTCGACGACAGCGACCACGGTCTCCGTGCCCGCCTTGATCTTCACCACGCCGGGCACGAGGACCGACAGCAGCGGGGCGTGCCCGACGAGGACGCCGAGGTCACCCTCGACGGTGCGCGCGACGACCTCGTCGGCCTGGCCCGACCACACGACGCGGTCGGCTGCGACCAGCTCGACCTGGAGCGACGTGTCGGCCATCAGGAGTTCTTCTGGATCTCGGCCCACTTCGCGTCGACGTCGTCCAGACCGCCGCACATGAAGAAGGCCTGCTCGGCCACGTGGTCGTACTCGCCGTCGCAGATCTTCGTGAAGGCGTCGATGGTCTCGTCGAGCGGGACCGTCGAGCCCTCGATGCCGGTGAACTGCTTGGCCACGTACGTGTTCTGGCTGAGGAAGCGCTGGATGCGACGAGCGCGCGAGACGATCGTCTTGTCCTCCTCGCTGAGCTCGTCGACACCGAGGATCGCGATGATGTCCTGGAGCTCCTTGTTGCGCTGCAGGATGCCCTTGACGCGGTTCGCCGTCTGGTAGTGGTCGTCGGCGATGTAGCGCGGGTCGAGGATGCGCGACGTCGACGTCAGCGGGTCCACGGCCGGGTAGATGCCGAGCGACGCGATCTCGCGGGAGAGCTCGGTCGTGGCGTCCAGGTGCGCGAACGTGGTGGCCGGCGCCGGGTCGGTGTAGTCGTCGGCGGGCACGTAGATCGCCTGCAGCGAGGTGATCGAGTGGCCACGCGTCGAGGTGATCCGCTCCTGGAGCACGCCCATCTCGTCGGCGAGGGTCGGCTGGTAGCCCACCGCGGACGGCATGCGGCCGAGCAGCGTCGAGACCTCCGAGCCGGCCTGCGTGAACCGGAAGATGTTGTCGATGAAGAGCAGCACGTCCTGCTTCTGCACGTCGCGGAAGTACTCCGCCATCGTCAGCGCGGACAACGCCACGCGCAGACGCGCTCCCGGCGGCTCGTCCATCTGGCCGAAGACCAGCGCCACCTTGTCGAGGACGCCCGCCTCCTCCATCTCGGCGATGAGGTCGTTGCCCTCACGGGTGCGCTCGCCGACACCGGCGAACACCGACACACCGTCGTGGTCCTTGGCGACACGGGCGATCATCTCCTGGATGAGCACCGTCTTGCCGACGCCGGCACCGCCGAACAGGCCGATCTTGCCGCCGAGCACGTAGGGCGTCAGCAGGTCGATGACCTTGATGCCGGTCTGGAACATCTGCGTCTTGGACTCGAGCTGGTCGAACGCGGGCGCCTTGCGGTGGATGCCCCAGCGCTCGTTGACGTCGAAGGTCTGACCCTCCTCGAGGTTCATGACCTGTCCGGTGGTGTTGAACACCTTGCCCAGCGTCTGGTCGCCGACGGGCACCGAGATCGGCGCACCGGTGTCGGTGACGACGCTGCCGCGGACGATGCCGTCGGTCGGACGCAGCGAGATGGCGCGGACGAGGCCGTCACCGATGTGCTGCGCGACCTCGAGGGTCAGCGTCTCCTCGCGACCCTCGATCTGGGTGTCGACCGTGAGCGCGTTGTAGATCTCCGGCATCGCGTCCGAGGGGAACTCGATGTCGAGCACCGGTCCGATGACCCGCGCGACGCGACCGGTGGTGGTGGTCTTCTCTTCGGCAGTGGCAGTCATAGCTCTCTCACTCCTGACCAGCCGTGGCGTCGGCGAGCGCGTTCGCGCCGCCCACGATCTCGCTGATCTCCTGGGTAATGCCGGCCTGGCGGGCCTGGTTGGCGATGCGGGTGTACTTCTCGATGAGGTCCTGCGCGTTGTCGGTCGCGGACTTCATGGCCTTCTGGCGGGCAGCGAGCTCAGAGGCCGCTGCCTGCAGCTGGCAGTAGTAGATGCGGCTGTTCACGTACTTCGGCAGCAGCGCGTCGAGCACCTCGTGCGCCGACGGCTCGAACTCGTACAGCGGGAGCAGCTCGGACTCGTCCGGCGTCTCCGTGCCCTCGACGACCTCGAGCGGGAGCAGGCGGATGACGTCCGGCTCCTGCGTGAGCATCGACTTGAAGCGCGTGAACACGATGTGCAGCTCGTCCACGGCGCGCGCGGGGTCGATCGCCTCCTCGGAGGTCTCGTCCTCGGCGAACAGCGAGGTCAGCGCGTCGCCGATCTCGCGGGCGTTGGCGAACTCGGGCTTGTCGGAGTAGCCCGTCCAGGACTGGACGAACTCGCGCTGACGGAACGTGAAGTACGTGACCGCCTTGCGTCCGGAGAGGTAGAAGTCGACCTCCTTGCCCTCGGAGCGCAGCTTCTCGGTGAGTCGCTCCGCCTCCTTGAGGACGCTGGAGGAGTACGACCCCGCGAGCCCGCGGTCGCTCGTGATCACGAGCACCGCGGCGCGCGTCGGGTTCTCCTTCTCGGTGGTGAGCGGGTGGTCGACGTTGGAGAACGTGGCCACCGCGGACACCGCCCGGGTCAGCTCACGCGCGTACGGGGCTGCCGCCGCCGCGTGCTGCTGCGCCTTGATGATGCGCGAGGCGGCGATGAGCTCCATGGCGCGCGTGATCTTCTTGGTCGCCTGGGTCGACCTGATCTTCGCGCGTAGCTCTCGTACCGACGCTGCCATAGTGGGTCAGCTCCGCTTCTGCTTGACGATCTGCTCCTGCTCGACGTCCTCGTCGTCAAGAGCCTCGAACTCCTCGCGACCGACCGAGATGCGCTCGCCCTCGCTGGTCTCGAACTGCTCGACGAACGCCTCGTAGGCCGACTCGAGCGACGACGCGGTGTCGTCGTCGAACTTCCCGGTCTCGCGGATCGCCGAGAAGATGCCCTCGTGGGAGCGCTTGACGTAGTCGAGGAACTCCTCCTCGAAGCGGCTGATGTCCTCCACGGGCACCGGGTCGAGCTTGCCCTGGGTACCGGCCCACAGCGAGACGACCTGCTGCTCCATCGGGAACGGCGCGTACTGGCCCTGCTTGAACAGCTCCATCAGGCGCTGACCACGGGCGAGCTGCGCCTTCGACGCGGCGTCGAGGTCGGAGGCGAACATGGCGAAGGCCTCCATGGCGCGGAACTGCGCGAGGTCGACCTTGAGCGAGCCGGTGACCGCCTTCATGGCCTTCGTCATCGCCGCACCACCGACGCGCGACACCGAGATGCCGACGTCGACCGCGGGACGCTGGTTGGCGTTGAAGAGGTCGGACTGCAGGAAGATCTGGCCGTCGGTGATCGAGATGACGTTCGTCGGGATGTAGGCCGACACGTCGTTGGCCTTCGTCTCGATGACGGGCAGACCCGTCATCGAGCCCGCGCCGAGCTCGTCGTTGAGCTTGGCGCAACGCTCGAGCAGCCGGCTGTGGAGGTAGAAGACGTCGCCGGGGTAGGCCTCGCGGCCCGGCGGACGACGCAGCAGCAGCGAGACGGCGCGGTAGGCCTCGGCCTGCTTCGACAGGTCGTCGAAGATGATCAGGACGTGCTTGCCCTGGTACATCCAGTGCTGGCCGATGGCCGAGCCGGTGTACGGGGCGAGGTACTTGAAGCCTGCGGAGTCGGAGGCCGGAGCGGCCACGATGGTCGTGTACTCCAGCGCGCCGGCGTCCTCGAGGGCGCCACGCACGCTGGCGATCGTCGAGCCCTTCTGGCCGATGCCGACGTAGATGCAGCGGACCTGCTTGGTCGGGTCGCCGCTCTCCCAGAACTCCTTCTGGTTGATGATCGTGTCGATCGCGATGGCGGTCTTGCCGGTCTGGCGGTCGCCGATGATCAGCTGGCGCTGGCCACGGCCGATCGGCGTCAGCGAGTCGATCGCCTTGATGCCGGTCATGAGCGGCTCGTGCACCGACTTGCGCTGCACGACGGTGGGCGCCTGGAGCTCCAGGGCGCGACGACCGTCGGTGGCGATCTCGCCGAGACCGTCGATGGGCTCGCCCAGCGGGTCCACGACGCGGCCGAGGTAGCCGTCGCCCACGGGCACGGACAGCACCTCGCCGGTGCGCTTGACCTTCTGGCCCTCCTCGATGCCGGCGAAGTCACCCAGGATGACGACACCGATCTCGCGGACGTCGAGGTTCAGCGCGAGGCCGAGCGTGCCGTCCTCGAACTCGAGCAGCTCGTTGGCCATGGCCGAGGGCAGACCCTCGACGCGCGCGATGCCGTCCGCCGCCTCGGCGACGATGCCGACCTCTTCGGTCTTGCTGGCGCTCGGGGAGTACTCGGAGACGAACTGCTGCAGCGCGTCGCGGATCTCCTCGGGACGGATGGAGAGTTCCGTCATGTTTCTGCCTGCCTTCTGTGGGTCTGGTGGCTGGGTGGAGCCGGAAGAAATGGGGTGGGTCAGCCCGCGAGCCGCCGACGGGCGGCCTCGAGCCGGCTGGACATGGTGCCGTCGACGACCTCGCCGCCGAGGGAGACGGCGATGCCTCCGACGACGCTCGGGTCGACGACGACGTTGAGGTGCACGTCGCGGCCGTACTTGGCGGCCAGGGCCGAGGCGAGCCGGGTGCGCTCGTCGTCGGAGAGGTCGTAGGCGACCCGCACGACGGCGACGGCGCGGTCACGACGCTGCGCGGCCACGTCGCCGAAGGCGGTGAGCACCTTCTCGAACGAGCCGGTGCGTGCCACGACGGCCTGCTGCGCCAGCTCGAGGGCCTCGGTGGAGACCTTGGAGCCGAACAGCGTCGCGAGCAGCGTCGCCTTCGCCTGGGCCGGGTAGGACCGGTCGGCCACGACACCACGGAGCTCGACGTCGGCCGCGACGGCGCGTCCGATCTCGAACAGCTCGGTCTCGAGCTGCTCCAGCGACCCGGCGGCGTCGGCCCGCGCGACCACGGCGCTGGCGCCGGCGGTCTCGAGGGCGTCGGCGAGGTCACGACCGGCGTTCCACCGCGCGGCGGCGGCGGCGCGGACGACGTCGACCGTGCCCGGACCGACCTGCGAGCCGAGCACACGGGACGCGAGACCCGCCTTGGCGTCGGACTCGGTCGACGGGTCGGTGAGCACCCGGCGCAGCGCCGGGTTGGCGTCCAGCAGGGACACGACGCCGAACAGCTGCGTGCCGAGGTCCGCCGAGTCCTGGGCCGACTCGACGGCGGACAGGACCCCCTCGAGGGACCGCGCGGAGATGCCTCGCATCAGTTGGCCGACCCCTCCAGCTCCGTGATGAAGCGCTCGACGGTGCGACGCTGACGCGACTCGTCCTCGAGCGACTCACCGACGATGCGCCCGGCGAGGTCCGTGGCGAGCGAGCCCACCTCGGACTTGAGCTGGGCGAGGGCCTGCGAGCGCTCCGCCTCGACCTGCGCGTGCGCGGTCGCGGTGATGCGGGCAGCCTCCTCCTGGGCCTGGGCCCGGAGCTCGGCAATGATCTGCGCGCCCTGCTCCTTGGCCTCCTCGCGGATGCGAGCGGCCTCGTGACGGGCGTCGGCGAGCTGCGCCGTGTACTGCTCGAGCGCGGCCTGGGCCTCCTGCTGCGCCGACTTGGCCTCCTCGATCCCGCCCTCGATCGCGGCCGTGCGCTCGGCGAAGGCCTTCTCGAAGTTGGGCACGACGAACTTGCGGATCAGGAGGAAGAGGATCCCCAGGACCACCAGGCCCAGGACGATCTCCGGCAGCTCCGGGATCAGGGGGTTGTGCTCCTCCCCCTCAGCTGCTGCGACCAGGATCGCGCTCATGGTGAATCTCCCTTAGCAGAGGATCAGTTGTAGCCGAAGACGAAGGCGAGGGCCAGCGCGATGATGAAGAACTGCTCCGCGAGGACGAAGCCGAAGATCGCGATGCCCTGGAGACGGCCCTGCGCCTCGGGCTGACGGGCGACGCCCGTGACGTAGGCGGCGAAGATCAGACCGACGGCGATGGCCGGGCCGATGGCAGCGAGGCCGAGGCCGACGGTGGCGATGGAACCATTCATGACGGTTCTTTCCTTTCGTGACGACGCGGACGCGTCTGGTGCGGGTCGAGAAGTGGTCGGATGGAGCCGGCCGAGCTCAGTGCTCGTCGGCGATCGCGCTGCCGATGTACATCGCGGTCAGCAGCGTGAAGACGTAGGCCTGCAGGAACATGATCAGCATGTCGAGGAAGCTGACCCCGATGCCGAGCACGAAGGAGAGCACGCCGGCCGGGATGCCGATGGCGGCGTTGGCGTAGCCCGTGACCAGGTACGCGGCGCCCAGGGAGAACAGCAGGATCAGCAGGTGACCGGCGAACATGGTCGCGAAGAGACGCAGCGCCAGCGTGAAGGGGCGCACGATGATGTTGGAGAGGAACTCCAGCGGCACCAGGGCGATCAGGATCGGGCCCTTGGCGCCGGCCGGGACCGTCTGGTGCTTGAGGTAGCCGAAGAAGCCGTGGCGACCGATGCCGGCGACGTTGTAGATCAGCCACGTGACCAGGGCCAGCGCGACGGGGAAGCCGAACTTCGACATCGACGGGAACTGGATCACCGGGATGACGCCGTAGAAGTTGTTGACCAGCACGAAGAGGAAGACCGTGAAGAGGTACGGCACGTACTTCATGTAGTCGGCGCTGCCGATGTTGTCGCGCGCGATGGAGTTGCGGATGAACCCGTACACGAGCTCTCCGGCGAACTGCAGGCGCCCGGGCACGACCTGGGCCTTGCGGCTCGTGGCGTAGGCGAAGGCGAAGACGATCACCAGCGACAGCACGAGGAACAGCTCGGGCTTGTTGACCTCCCACCCGCCGATCGTGAACGTCGGCGGGAGCAGGAAGCTCCCGGGGCCGGGCTGCGGCGGGCCGTCAGCGGCAGCCACCAGGGCGGTCGAGGCGAGGGTCACTCGGTCACCTTTGTCTCATGGCGCGGTCGATTCCGACGAAGGTCGGCGATCCGGCAGTACGGCCAGCGTCATCGTTCACGTCGGGCCCGGTCGCTGGGCGGATCCGGTCCGGCGCATGAGTGAGGCTACCAGGGGGTCACGACGGGGTGTCGCCCAGGTCATAGGTGAGGACCCGGCGGCGCCGGAACGACCACAGCGCCAAGGCGGTCCAGACCAGGCTGCACACCACTGCGGCGAGCCCGAAGGTGCGCCGGTCGACGTGCTCGGCCACTCCCCCGACGTCGAAGAGCAGGAACAGCACGGCCATGGCGGCGAACGCCTTGACGAGGAAGAAGAGCACGGCCGCAGGGAGCGAGAGCACCGGGCTCGAGCGCGCCACCGGGTTCAGGACGACGGGCGTCGAGCCGAGGAACACCGCGACGACGACACCCGCGAGCAGGGCGCCCAGCAGCCCGGCGGTCCCCCGCACGGCGAGACCCGCGACGGCGGCAAGAGCCACGACGGTCCCGTACGCCAGGGCCTGCGAGCCGAGGGCCGACCGGTCTGCGGACCTCACGAGCCGTCCCAGACGCGCTGCTCGAGCCGTGGGAGCACGAAGACGGCCGCGGCCGTGAGCACGCTCAGCACGCCGAACCCGACGATCGACTGCCAGCCGCTGAACAGGCTCACCACGACGCTGCCGAAGGCCACCAGGCCGGCGGCGGCGTACATGAGCAGCACGGCACGACGGTGCGAGTGCCCGATCTCGAGCAGCCGGTGGTGGATGTGCATCTTGTCGGGGCTGAACGGCGACCGTCCCGCCCGGGTGCGGCGCACGACCGCGAGACCCAGGTCGACGAACGGCACGATGAGGATCGCGAACGGCAGGAAGAGCGGCAGCAGGGCGGGCAGGAAGCTCGCCGCCCCGCCACCGACGCCCTCGGACAGGCTGGTGGCCGGGAACTGTCCCGTGAGGCTGATCGAGGAGCACGCGAGCACGAAGCCGATCAGCATCGACCCGGAGTCGCCGATGAACATGCGGGCCGGGAAGAAGTTGTGCGGCAGGATGCCGAGGCAGGCGCCCGCCAGGGCGGCCGTGAGCAGCGCGGCGCCGATGGCGCGTGCCTCGCCGTTCACGACCGCGAGGGAGAAGGCGTAGGAGAAGAAGGCCACCGCGCCGATCGCGACCATGCCGGCGGCCAGCCCGTCGAGGCCGTCGACGAAGTTGACGGCGTTCGCGGTGGTGACGATCAGCAGCACCGTGAAGATGATCGACTGCGCGTTGTCGAGTCCGAGGTAGTTGTTGTACAGCGGCAGGTAGAGGAACTGCAGGCCCATCGCGACGACGACGACGCCGGCCATGACCTGGCCGGCGAACTTGCTGAGCGCGTCGAGCTCGAAGAGGTCGTCGATCACGCCGACGAGGCAGATGACGGCACCGCCCACGATGACGGCGCGGGCGTCGCCGAAGACGGCGTCCTCGTTGCGGGACAGGAACGGCAGGTGGGTCGCCACCAGGTAGGCCGAGACGAGCCCGCCGAGCATGGCGGGGCCCCCGAAGTACGGGGTGGGGATCGCGTGCACGTCGCGGTCACGCACCTTGGCGACGGCTCCGAAGCGCATCGCGAGCGTCCTGGCGATCGAGGCGAGGAGGTAGGTCACCCCCAGGGCGACGCCGAAGACGACGAGGTACTCACGCACCGAGCGGCTCCACCGTGTTGTTGAACCGGTGGAGCACGTCGAGCCCGATCGGACCCTCGCGCAGGATGCGGGGCGTCGCGCCCGTGACGTCGAGGATGGTGGACGCGGTGCCCCCGGGGCTCTGACCGGCGTCGAGGTAGACGCTGACGGACGTGCCCAGCATCCGCTCGGCGTCCTCGATCGTGGTGGCGGCCGGCTCACCGGTCAGGTTCGCGCTGCTCACGGCGAGCGGCCCGGTCTGCTTGAGCAGACCGAGCGCGACGGGGTGGTCGGGCATGCGCACCGCGACGGTGTGGTGGGTCTCCCCCAGGTCCCACGTGAGCGACGGCTGCTGCCGGCACACCACCGTGAGGGGTCCGGGCCACAGCTCGGTGGTCATCGAGCGCAGCCATCCCGGCACCTCGGTGACCAGGGCCTCGAGCGTCGTCGGCGCCCCGACCAGGACCGGTGGCGGCTTCTGGCGCGTGCGCCCCTTGGCGTCCAGCAGGCGCTGGACGGCCTCGGGCGAGAACGCGTCGGCGGCCAGGCCGTAGACGGTGTCGGTGGGCAGCACGGCGAGCTCGCCGGCCTCCAGTGCCGCCTGGGCGGCGTCGACGCCGGTGCGGCGCATCTCCTCGTCGGCGCAGTCGTACCTCACCGGGCCACCCTAGCGGGCGCGGGTGGGCCCAGCGGTCACCACAGGTCGTGCACGGCGTCCAGCAGGTCGAGCCCGTGCACGAGGAACGCGAGCGCCAGGAACTGCGCCGTCCGACCGAGGAAGACCATCGTGAGGAACACCCAGAGACGCTGCCGCGACAGCGGCGCCAGGATCGTCACCACCGCGAGCGGTGGCACCGCCAGGAGGGACGAGAGGAGCACGGTGGCCGCGCCGAGCACCGGGCGGTCGAGCCAGGTCAGGAGCAGGTCGCCGACCCGCCGCAGCCAGGCCGTGAACCGGTAGCGGGGCTCGGAGCGGCGCGCCTCGCGACGGAAGCGCTGCGACCCGCCGCGGATCAGCACGAACACGAGCGCCTTGCCCGCGACCGTGCCGACGCTCAGCGCCATGACGCCCCAGAACAGCATCCAGTCCTGCATCGTCGCGCCCATGGCGACGACGTAGACCTCGGCGTTGAGGAACACCGGGAGGATCGCCGATCCCACCCCGAAGGCGAAGGCGGCCCCGTGGATCAGGAGCTCGGCGACCATGTCGCGACCCTATCGATCCCGCTCCGCGCCGCGCCGGAGGTCCCGACTCGTGCGCGGCGAGCCGCTCACGGACGGCGCGCGGTGACGTACCGCGGCCGGTCCGCGAGGTCCGCGTGGTCGCGCACGTCGGCCCACCGGCCGGCGAACACGGCGGGGGCCGACTCCCCCTGCGCATCGGCGTGCTCGGCCCCGACGACACCGCCCGGTCGCAGCAGGCGCCACGCCGTGCGCTCCAGGCGGCGCATGGCGTCGAGCCCGTCGTCGCCCGACCAGAGCGCCAGGGACGGGTCGTGGTCGCGGGCCTCGGGCGCCACGCTCTCCCACGCGTCGAGCGGGATGTACGGCGGGTTGCACACCACGACGTCGACGGTGCCGTCGAGGTCGGCGAAGGCCTCGAACGCGTCGCCGAGCCGCAGGTCGGCGCCCGTGTCGCCGAGGTTGCGCTCCGCCCACGCGAACGCCTGCTCGTCGAGCTCGACGGCGTGCACCTGGGCCCGCGGCACCTCGTGCACGACGGACAGCGCTATTGCGCCGGACCCGGTGCAGAGGTCGACGACCACGGGCGGTGCCGAGCGACTCGAGGACAGCACGGCCGACGCCTGCTCGACCGCCCAGCCCGCCAGCAGCTCGGTCTCCGGACGCGGGACGAACACGCCGGGACCGACCTCGAGGTCGACGTAGCGGAAGCCGGCAGAGCCGGTGAGGTGCTGCAGCGGAACGCGCCGGGCGCGCGCCGCGACCATGTCGCGGTAGACCTGCAGCTGCGGACCCTGGAGGCGTGCGCCGAGCAGCATGCCGCGCGGGGTCCCGGTGACGTGGGCGAGGAGCAGCTCCGCGTCGACCCGCGGCGAGGCGACGCCGGCCTCCGTCAGCGTGGTCGTGGCCTCCTCGAGCAGACGCTCGGCCTGGCTGCGGACGCGGCTCATGCGCGGGACCCGTCGGCGGTCTCGAGCCGCTCGGCGAGGTCGGCGTCGACGAGCGAGCCGATGACGTCGTCGAGCGCGCCGTCCATGACGGCGTCGAGGTTGTAGGCCTTGAACCCGGTGCGGTGGTCGGAGACGCGGTTCTCGGGGAAGTTGTAGGTGCGCACCCGCTCGGAGCGGTCGACCGTGCGGATCTGCGAGCGTCGCGCGTCGGACGCCTCGGCGTCGGCCGCGGCCTGTGCCGCCTCGAGCAGGCGCGAGCGCAGGATGCGCAGCGCCTGCTCCTTGTTCTGGAGCTGGCTCTTCTCGTTCTGGCAGCTCACCACGAGACCGGTCGGGAGATGGGTGATGCGCACGGCCGAGTCGGTGGTGTTGACGCTCTGGCCTCCGGGCCCGGACGAGCGGAACACGTCGATGCGCAGGTCGGCGTCGTTGACCTGGACGTCGACGTCCTCGGCCTCGGGCAGCACGAGGACCCCGGCGGCCGACGTGTGGATGCGGCCCTGGGACTCGGTGACGGGGACACGCTGCACGCGGTGGACGCCGCCCTCGAACTTCAGCAGCGCGTAGGGCGCCTGCCCGGGCTCGGGGGTGCCCTTCGCCGCCACCGAGGCCGTGACCGACTTGAAGCCCCCGAGCGCCGACTCGGTGGCGTCGATGATCTCGACCCGCCAGCCCTTCGTCTCGGCGAAGCGCGTGTACATGCGCAGCAGGTCGCCGGCGAACAGCGCCGACTCCTCGCCGCCCTCGCCGCCCTTCACCTCGAGGATGACGTCCTTGTCGTCGGCGGGGTCGCGCGGCACGAGCAGCCGCTGCAGCCGCTCCTCCAGCTCCGCGCGCTGGGCGGCCAGCTCGGCCGCGTCCTCGACCAGCTCGAGCTCACGGGCGGCCTCGAGGTCGTCACCGGACTGCTGCCAGGCGCGGTAGGTACGCACGACCGCACCGAGCTCGGCGTAGCGGCGCCCGACCTTCTTGGCCCGCGCCGGGTCGGCGTGCGTCGCAGGGTCCGACATCTGTCGCTCGAGCTCGGCGTGCTCGGACAGCAGCGCCTCGACGGCCTCGAACATGCTGGTCCTCTCTGCTACCTCGCGCCCACGGTCTCGCCGGCGCACCGCGCCCGGACGTACGACGACGCCGACCCGTCCGCGAGGGATCGGGTCGGCGTCGGAGAGGAGCTACTTCTTGCCGTAGCGCTTCTCGAACCGGGCCACGCGGCCGCCGGTGTCGAGGATCTTCTGCTTGCCCGTGTAGAACGGGTGGCAGGCCGAGCACACGTCGGCGCGGAGGGTGCCCTCCGTGGCGGTGCTGCGGGTGGTGAACGAGTTGCCACAGGTGCAGGTGACCTGGGTCTCGACGTACTCGGGGTGGATGTCGCGCTTCATGGTGTCCTCTCGTGGTGCTGGGTCGGGCCGCGGGTGCGGACCGTGAACCAGGACCGGGGATCGATTGTGCCAGGGGCACCTCGTACAACCGCCACCGCCCCTCGGTTGTTCCCCAGGCAGCAGCCGCGCTACGAGGTCAGGCCGGCAGCAGCGCCTCGACGTCGTCGGCGATCTTCTCGGGCTTCGTCGTCGAGCCGTAGCGCTTCACGACGTTGCCCTCGGAGTCGACCAGGAACTTGGTGAAGTTCCACTTGATCTTGCTGCCGAGCACCCCGCCCTTCTCCGAGCGGAGCCAACGGTACAGCGGGTGCGCGTCGTCGCCGTTGACGTCGACCTGGGAGAACATCGGGAAGCTCACGCCGTAGTTCTTCTGGCAGAAGGCGGCCGTGTCCTCGTCGGAGTCGGGGTTCTGGTGGCCGAACTGGTCGCACGGGAAGCCGAGGACCACGAGGCCGCGGTCGGCGTACCGGCTGTACAGCTCCTCCAGGCCCGTCAGCTGCGGGGTGAAGCCGCACTGCGTGGCGGTGTTCACGACGAGCAGGACCTTCCCCCGGTAGTCGGAGAGGTCCCGCGGAGCGCCGTCGATGGTCGTGGCGGTGAAGTCGTAGGCAGTGGTCACGTCGCCATCCTAGGGACGCGGTCCACCCGTCGCAGACCAGCGCGCGGGCCGCGCCGGCCGTCCGTGGCACGCACGACGGGCCCGCCGACCGTGGTCGGCGGGCCCGTCGGGGCGTGCTCAGGCCAGGGGGCTGCGCTGGAGCGCGAGGAGCAGCTCGGCGTTGCTGCCGGTCTTCTCCAACCGCCCGACGACCGTGTCGAGGACCTGCTGCGGGCTGCGCCCGACCAGGGCCCGGCGCGTGGCGACGAGGATGTCGAGCTCCTGCTCGTCGAGCAGCAGCTCCTCGTGGTTGGTGCGCGAGCCGGCGATGTCGACGGCCGGGAAGACCTGCTGGTTCTCGTCGACCTGCAGGCGCAGCACGCTGTTGGCGGCGCCGTCGATCTCCTCCAGCACGGCCTCGTCGACCACGGACGACGTGCCCGCCAGCGCCGTCGCGAGGATCGTCAGCGAGCCGCCGTCCTCGGCGTTGCGCGCCGCGCCGAAGAACGTCTTGACCGGGTGCAGGGCGGCCGCGTCGACCGCGCCGGCCATCCGGCTCGAGGCCGTGGACGCCTGGTGGTAGGCCCGGCCGAGCCGCGTGAGGGAGTCGAGCAGGACGACGACGTCGTGACCCAGCTCGACCAGACGCTTCGCACGCTCGATGGCGAGCTCGGCCACCGTCGTGTGGTCGGCGGCCGGACGGTCGAAGGTCGAGGCGATGACCTCGCCCTTGACCGAGCGCTGCAGCTCCGTGACCTCCTCGGGGCGCTCGTCGATCAGGACGACCATGAGGTGGCACTCGGGGTTGTTGGCCGTCAGCGCGTCGGCGACGGTGCGCACGAGGGCCGAGCGTCCACCACGCTGCTCCGAGACGACCAGCTGACGCTGTCCCTTGCCCACGGGCGCGAACAGGTCGATGAGGCGGGTGGTCACGACCGTCGGGTCGGTCTCGAGGACCAGACGCTCCTCGGGGTGCACGGGCGTCATGGAGGAGAACTCGATGCGGCCGCGCGCCTCCTCCAGCGGCGTCCCGTTGACGGTGTCGACCCGCACCATCGGGTTGAACTTCTCCTTGCGCTCGCCTTCGCGCGGCTGGCGCACCTGGCCGGTGACCGCGTCGCCCTTGCGCAGACCCCACTTGCGGACCATGGACAGCGAGACGTACACGTCGTTCTCGCTCGGCAGGTAGCCGGTGGTGCGCACGAAGGCGTAGTTGTCGAGGATGTCGAGGATGCCCGCCGCGGGGACCAGCACGTCGTCCTCGGTGTAGGTGGGCTCGCCGTCGGCACCGCGGCCGCCGCGGTTGCGACCACGACGGTTGCGACGACGTCCGCCGGCCTCGTCGTCGTCGGCCGCCTGCGGGTCGACGCCGCGCTGGCCGTTCTTCTGCGGGGCGTCCTGGCCGCCCTGCTGGTCGCCCTTGCGCTGCTGGTCGCCGCGGCGCTGGTCGTCGTTCTTCTGACCGTCGCCGTTCTTCTGGTTCTCGGTGTTCTTCTGCTGCTCAGCGTTCTTCTGGCCGTCGCGCTGCCCGTCGTTCTTGGTGCGCTGGTTGCCGTTCTTCGGGCCCTGGCCGCGCGGGGTCTCGCGCGCCTGCTCCTCGGCAGCAGGTGCGCCCTGGGGCTTCTCGTCCTTCTCGACCTGGGGCTTCGCGCCCGGGGCCTTCTCCGGCGCGGTCGGCTCGACCTGCTGGGGTGCCTGCTCGGCGGGGGCGGCCTGGACGGCGCTCGGGGCGCTCTCGCCACGGGCGGCCTTGATGGCGTCGATCAGCTCGCCCTTGCGCAGCTTGCCGGCGTCGCTGATGCCGAGGCCGGACGCGATCTCGCGCAGCTCGGCGAGGACCTTGCCCCCGAGCGCGCCGCCCGAGCGACGGGCGGGCTTGGCGGGGGCGGCGGAGGCCGGCTCCGCCGACGGGGACGCAGACTGGTCAGTGGGGGTGTCGGTCACGAGGATGCTTCCTGGGTGGGAGGGGGCGCCACAGGCCCTCCGGCGAAGACCGGGGCACCGTGGCCACCCGCCGACGGCGGGCGGACGTACACGTGTCGGGGAACGGGATCCACACCGACGTCCGTCACTCTAGCAGTGCGCTCGAGCGCTCGATCCGCCCCCGACGAGCGCGGTCAGGGGCCGTCGTTCAGGACGTCGGGACGACGTGGGCACCGCGGTCGGCGACGTCGACCTCGAGCACCCTCCAGCCGTCGGGGACGGCGTCCGTGACACCCCGGGCGAAGGCGAGCACCGTGGGCCCGGCACCGGAGATGACCGCCGGCACGCCGTCGACGCGCAGGCTGCGGACCAGGCGGTAGGAGTCCGGCATCGCGCCGGCGCGGTACTGCTGGTGCAGGAGGTCCTCCGTGGCCGACGCGAGCCGCTCGGGCGCCTGCGTCAGCGCCGCCACGAGCAGCGCGGCACGGCCGGCGTCCCAGCGGGCCAGCAGCTCGTCGATCGGCAGGGCCGCCAGCTCCTCGGCTCCGGCGTCGACGAAGCCGTCGACGTCGGCCAGCGCGGCGGTCACGACGGCGTCCCAGTCGGCCTTGCCCTCGGGCCAGCGCTCGGCGTCGGTGGTGCGGGCAGCGAGCACGGCCTGCTCGTCGGTCCACGCGAGGTGGGCGACCTGGTGGGCGACGGTCCACCCGGGCGCGGGGGTGCTGGTGCGCCAGTCGTCGGGCTCCAGCCCGGTCACCACCGCGCGCAGGGCGTCGCCCTCCGCGGTGAGGTCGGCGAGCAGGTCGTCGAGCAGCGAGCTGCTGGTCATCAGGGGGTCCTCCCGGTCAGCGTGGCGTCGAGGGTCAGGGCCCAGCGGTCGAGGATCGCCTCGCGCCGGCGCCGGTCGTCGGTGATGGTGTTGGCGAGGCCGAGGCCGCGCACCAGGTCGAGCGTGGCCTGCACCAGCTCGCGGGCACCAGGGGCGGTCTCGTCGACGCCGAGCAGCTCGACGGTGAGCCGGTGCACCTCCCGGCCGACCTTCTGCTCCAGCGGGCCGACAGCGGCCATCAGGTCGGCGTCGGTGCGCGCGGCCACCCACAGCTCGAGGGCGGCGGTGAAGACGGGCGAGGTGAAGTGGTCGCCGAGCAGGTCGAGGACCGCGCGGGTGCTGCGTGGCGTCGGGACGGCAGCGGCCGCGGCGGCCAGCTCGGCCCCGCGGACCTCGGTCAGGTGCTCGACGGCGGCGACGACC
>NZ_LUNF01000092.1:0-5227 GCF_001626145.1 Aeromicrobium sp. REDSEA-S32_B7 | reverse complement strand
AGGTTGACGACGGCGCCGAGCGCGCCACCCACCAGGTTGGCGACGGCGGCCGCGCCGAGGCCCGAGCGCGCTCCCGCCGTCGTCGGCCCTGCCACCGCCTCAGTCATCGGCGTCGAGACCGTAGCGCCGACGCAGCAGGACGGCGGCGACGAGGGCGATGGCGAGCAGCTGCACGATGTCGAGGCCGTAGACGACGATGGCCAGGCTCGAGACGACGAGAGTCGCGTGCAGGGCCACGTCGACGTCGTCGCGGCAGGCGCGGGTGCGCCACGTCGAGCCCCAGAGGAACAGCAGGAACAAGCCGAGCCCGACGAAGCCGAAGCTGAACATGAGGGTCCACACGTATCCCTGGGTGCCGACCGAGAGCGCCTGCTCGGCCGACGGGCGAGGGGCCCCGAAGCCGAGCAGCGGAGACTGCAGCGTCCGCTGGATGGTCTCGGCGTACAGGGTGAACCGGGCACCGTTGGACTGGCCGTACTCCTGCCGGACCTCGAACTGCGTGAGGAGGCCCTGCCACATCAGCACCGTGCCGGTGAGCAGCCCGAGCACGGCCAGGGCGACCACGGGAGCCGCGCGGTCGCGCAGGGCGTACCGGACGAGCACGTAGGCCCCGGCGAGCGCGAGGGCCGCGAACATGCCGCGGTTCGACGTCGCCATGGCCGGCACGACCATGACGCCCGCGCCCACGAGGATCGCGGCGCGCAGCAGCAACGACCGGGTGGAGAGGAAGCAGGCCAGCGCGACCGGGGTGAGGACGAGGATCGCGACGCCCCAGCTGTTCGCGTACGGGAACGGCGCGGACGGGCGGACGAAGGCCTCGGGGGCGCCCCACGGGTGCTGCACCTCGGCGAACGGCGGGAAGAAGAGGTCGCGGACGTAGGAGTTCTCGGCGATCGACCCGGGCAGCAGCATCCCCACCGGCGTCGTGAGGCGGGTCTCGGGCAGCAGCATGCCGAGCAGCCCGCCGACGATGACGAAGAACCACAGGAACGTCAGTCCGTGGACGATCCTGGCCCGGGTGAGCCGCGTGCGCGCCGCGACGGCGTAGACGAAGGCGATCGCGACGAAGGCCATGATCGCGAGGCGGAACGCGAAGCCGAGCAGGCGCGGTCCGGTGTCGATCATGACCGACGACGCGAGCATCCAGAGGCAGAGCCCGACGATCGCGCCGACGCCGGGGACCCAGATCGCGCACCGGCGCGCCAGCAGGAACCCGAGCATGACGAGCGCCAGGGTGACGGCTCCGGGCACGACGGTGACGCCGAGCAGCCACATGACGGGGAACCCCCAGAGCATGGTCAGCAGCGGCCAGGCAGGGAGCGGGTCGGGCGGCAGCCGCGGCGCGGGGACGGCGTCGGGAAGGCTGCTCGGTGCGGCGCCGGCCGCTCCGTCGACGGGCGGGGCCGCCGCGCTGGTCACAGCGCCCGCAGCGCCCGCAGGCGCCGCTGCAACGTCATGACCATCAGCAGGAGGTTGGCCGCGGCCAGGAGGCCGTAGCCGAGCAGGAAGAGGGGGGTGACCGGCCACAGCAGGAACACGAGGTTCTGCACGCCGACGTCGGCGGGGAGCTGCACCACCGACGACCAGCGTCCCGCGGCCGCGGCGCGTGCCCCGCGGTCGGGCACGAGCTGCTCGGCCAGGATCTGCGCGAAGAACCGCACCGACGCGACGAACGCGTAGCCGAGCGGCAGCAGGGCCCACGCGGGGTCGAGGTCGGTGTGCCGCAGGAGCGCCACGGCCACCACGAGGTGGACGGCAAGGGTGCGGGCGGCGTCGAAGGCGAACGCGGCCTGCAGCAGCACCACCACCGCCACGGCCGGCAGGAGCGCGGGCGGAGCCGCCACCAGCACAAGGAGGGCGGCGACCACGAGGCCTGCGCTCACGGCGGTGACCTGGTCGGGCGTGGCGCCGACGCGGTGCGCGAGGGCCGCGACCCCGCGGCCGAGCCTGCGGTTGACCACCCGCATGTAGAAGGGCACGCCGGCACCGTCCTTCTGGGCCGCGGCAAGGTGGTCCCAGGAGGTGCGGACGTCGAGGGCGGTCACGGCGCGGACCTCAGCGCGACGCCACGACGGACGCGTCGAGGCTCGCGTTCGGCGTGGACCGGTAGTTGGAGTGAACCTCGGCGGTGACGACGTTGGTCCCGTCGCGCAGCGCCGACGACGGCAGGTCGACGCGCACGGGCGAGGCCGTCGCCGCCGTGGTGCTGGGCGCCGACGTGGCGTAGGTGGTCGACGTGAGTGACCCGCTGGGCAGGTTGACGCGCGCCACCTCGACCCCGTTCACGCGCACGAGCACGCCGTCGTCGGCGCGGGTGGTGAGCACGTAGCGGGTGAACGCGTCGACGTCGGCGAGGTCGAAGCCGGTCCGGTAGTAGGCGGTGACCGCCCGCCGGGTGCCCGCGGGCACGTCGACGTCGGTCGCGATCGAGCTCCCGCCCCAGCCGAGCGGCGCGGCTCCGCGCCGCCAGCCGGAGCTGTCGAAGCCGTCGCTAGTCCAGGCCGGGTCGACGGCGTTCGCGTCGTCGAACCAGTAGGCCCACGTGGCCCCCGCGGGGAGCACGGTGCTGCTCACCGTCGGACGCACGACCGACGTCGAGGCGGACCAGTTGCCCTGACCGTCGCTTGCGCGGACGAAGAACCGGTCGTCGACGTCGGAGCCGGGCACCTGGACGGACGTCGACGACGTCACGGCGACCACGCGGTCGTCGCGCAGGACCTCATAGCGCACCCCGGCGGTGGAGGACGGCGACCACGAGACCGTGGCCGTCGAGCCCTCCAGCGAGACCGCCGGGCCCGACGGTGCTGCAGGCGACGTCGACGGTCGCTGCGCGAACCGCGCGAACCCGCCGGAGAACTGGTTGGAGCCGTTCTCGCGGACGCTCGTCTGGATCGACCCGCCGGCCCAGAGGGTGCCGTCGCTGGCCACCTCGACGGCCCAGACGCCGTAGCCGCCGCGCGACTTCCACTGCGGGGCGAACGTGCTCACGAACGCACCCGACGCGGCGTCCCACGCCCCGAGCAGGGAGATCTTGCCGGCCTGGCGCCAGGGGACGGGGTTCTGCCCCACGCCCCAGGTGTCCCAGCTCGTCGTGCCCTCGAACACCCAGTCGCCGCAGTGGCACCCGCCGTAGACCACCCGGCCGTTGCTCCCGATCGCCTGCAGGTCGCCGCCGGACTTCGTGATGCTCGTGTCCTGCAGCGCCAGGGTGGAGCGGTCGTAGGAGAACATGCTGTGCTGCGATCCACCCAGCCACACCTTCGAGCCGACCTGCTCGACGGCCTGCTGGTACGTGGCTCCGGACGTGCTGAAGGTGGGGTTCCACGCCGGGTCGGTGACGGGCGCCCCGGCCGCGGTGCTGATCGCGACACCGTTCTTGACGGCCGTGGAGCCCGAGGCGGTCATGTACCCGGCGAGGTAGACGCGGCTGCCGTCGTCGTCGACGTCGAGCGACGCGACCGCGCCGTTGAGGTTGGGGTTCCACTGCCCGTCGCCGTTCCCGGTCGACAGGGTGATGCGTCCGGCGTTGCGCGCGAACCACGACGACGTGCCCTTGACGAGGTGCGTGAAGCTGCCGCCGACGTAGAGCCGCCCGTCGGACACGTCGAGGCTGCGCACGCTGACCTTGCCCGAGCTGCCACGGTTCTCGACGACGGTGCTCCAGGACGGGGAGAGCGTGCCGGCGGTGTCGAGCACGGCGAGGCCGGTGCGTCGCTGGCCGTTGACGCTGGTGAAGTCGCCGCCGACGGCGAGCCGGCCGTCCGGGAGCGCCTTCAGCGCGCGCACCTGGTTGTCGAACGTCGGCCGGAAGGAGGAGATCCATGCGCCCGTCGAGACGTCGAACGCGGCGAGGTAGGACTGCGCCACGCTCTGGGACCCGTCCTGGTTGCGGACGGTGGTGAAGTTGCCGCCCACGTACATGACGTTGCCGATCTGGGCGAAGGCCTGCACCTCGGTGGCGAGCTCGCCGGTGCCGGCCGCGCCGGTCCCGGTGACGCCCCACGGCTGGGCCAGGGAGCCGCTGCGAGCGACGGGAAGCGCGGTGACGGCTGCCGTCCCGCTGTCGGGCACCGCGGCGAACGACAGGTCGGCCTGACGCAGCCGGGGCCGCAGGTAGACCTGCGTGAACGGCGTGGCGTCGCCCGTGCCCTTGGAGTACAGGTAGCTCGAGGCGTCGGTAGTGCCCTGGACCGCGGAGTTGTAGTTGAAGCCGCGGACCCAGCCGTTCCCGCTGTACTCGTTCGTCCAGACCCGGCGGAAGTTCTGGCGACCGCCGTCGTTCGTGCCGAAGTCGAGCGTGGTCTGGCCCGAGAACCGGACCCCGTCGAAGGAGGAGCCGGTGAGCGGGTGGCCGGCGCCGAACGCCCACGACCACGAGGCGAGCGAGCGGAGGGAGAAGCGGACCTCCTGCCACGCGCTTCCCTGCGCGTCCTTGGCGCGTCGCAGGCGGACGCCGTCGGGCAGCGCGTCGACCGCCTGCGTCGGCGTCCGCAGCTGCGGCGTCAGCAACCAGTAGAGCCCGTCGGGAGACGACGGAGCCACCTGCTTGACCTCCCAGCACGACGCCGCCGCCGATGCGGCGCTCGACCCGTCGGGCACCACCTGCGCCGCGCTTGCCGCCGACGGCACCCCCGCCAGGCTCGCGACGGTGGTGGCGGAGACGACCAGGGCCGTCAGGGAGGTCTTGAGGTGCACGACTGTCCTCGCGGGATCGAAGGGGACGAGAGGGACGTGGGCCAGGGGCTCACGGGGAGGGAGAGTGGGCGGAGCCGGCCTCATGACGCGGCAGTGCCCACCGGCGGCGGTGGGTCGCCTCACACGCCGTGCCGGGCAGGTCGGGTCAGGACAGGACGGGTCAGGACCGGACGGCGCGTACCACGCGGGTGGAGGCCGACCAGTTGCCCTGGCCGTCGCTCGCACGCACGAAGAACCGGTCGTCGGGGCCCGAGTCGGGCACGCGCACCGACGTCGCCCAGGAGACGGCCACGACCCGGTCGCCCCGCAGGACCTCGTACCGGACGCCGTCGCCCGCCGAGGCCGACCACGAGACCGTGGCCGTCGAGCCCTGCAGCGACACCGCCGCCGCCGTGGGGGCTGCCGGGGCCCGGGAGGGCCGGGCCGCGAACCGCGCGAAGCCGCCGGAGAACTGGTTGGAGCCGCCCTCGCGGATGCTCGTCTGGATGGAGCCACCGGCCCAGAGGGTGCCGTCCTTGGCCACCTCGACGGC
>NZ_LUNF01000091.1:0-14070 GCF_001626145.1 Aeromicrobium sp. REDSEA-S32_B7 | reverse complement strand
GCGACGACGGGTTCTCGGCATGCAGCGACGCCGGCAACCAGTCGTGCTGCAGCGCGAGCACCGTCTTGATGACCCCGACGATGCCGGCCGCGGCCTGCGTGTGGCCGACGTTCGACTTCACCGAGCCCACCGCGAGCGGCGCCGTGCGGCCGGGACCGTAGGTGTCCATGAGGGCGTGGGCCTCGATCGGGTCACCGAGACGGGTGCCCGTCCCGTGCGCCTCCACGTAGTCGACGTCGACGCCGCGCAGACCGGCCTGGTCCAGTGCCTCGGTGATGACGCGACGCTGGGCGGGACCGCTCGGCGCGGTGAGCCCGTTGCTCGCGCCGTCCTGGTTCGCGGCGGTGCCGCGCAGCACCGCCAGCACCCGACGCCCGTCGCGCTGCGCGTCGCCCAGCCGCTGCAGCACGAGGACGCCGGCCCCCTCGGCCAGACCGAAGCCGTCCGCGTCGTCGGCGAAGGGCTTGCAGCGGCCGTCCGCAGCCAGGCCGCCCTGGCTCTCGAACTCCGTGAAGGCACCGGCGCTGCTCATCACCGTGACACCCCCGGCGAGCGCCAGCGAGCACTCGCCCCGGCGCAGCGACTGCACGGCCAGGTGGGTCGCGGTCAGGCCGGAGGAGCACGCCGTGTCGACCGACAGGGCGGGCCCCTCGAGGCCGAGCGTGTACGCGACCCGCCCGGACACGACGCTCGAGGCGTTGCCGATGCCGACGTACCCGAGCAGCTCGTCGGGAGCCTCGTCGGGTCGCGGTCCGTAGTCCGACGCCCCGACCCCCGCGAACACGCCGGTGGCGCTGCCCCGCAGCGAGCGCGGGTCGAGCCCGGCCCGCTCCACGGCCTCCCACGCGACCTCGAGCAGGATCCGCTGCTGCGGGTCCATCGCGAGCGCCTCGCGCGGCGAGATGCCGAAGAAGGCGGCGTCGAAGCCGGCGACGTCGTCGAGGAAGCCGCCCCGGCGCTCGCCCGGACCAGTCGGCCAGCCCCGGTCGGCCGGCGCGACCGACACGGCCTCGCCGTCGGAGACCAGCACCTGCCACAGCTGCTCGGGCGTGTCGATGCCGCCCGGCAGCCTGCACGCGACGCCGACGACCGCCACGGGCTCGCGGGACTGCGCCGTCACCTCGTCGAGCTCGGCCGTCACGGACTCCAGCTCGCCCAACGTGCGCTTGAGGTACTGCCTCAGCCGCGCCTCCACCGTCGACCCGGCCGCCTGGCCGCCACGATCGTCGTCACGTCCTGCGTTCATCGGTCCTGGTCCCCCTCAGCGCCCAACCGGGCGTCGAGCAACGAGAACAGCTCGTCGTCGCTCGTGTCGTCGTCGACGAGCGCCGCGGCCGCGGCACCACCGTCCCGTGCACGTCCCTCGACCTCGCCCGCGGGCAGGACGTCGAGCAGTCCCCGCACCCGCGACCCGAGGTCCGCGGGCAGCTGGTCCGGCGTGGCGTCGCGCACCGCCCGCTCGAGCGCGGCCAGCTGCTCCTCCAGCGAGGAGGCGTCGTGCTCCACCACCGGCTCCAGGTCCTCCAGCAGCCGTTCGGCGACCGCCTCGGCCGTCGGGTAGTCGAACACGAGGGTGCTCGGCAGCCGCACCGACGTCGCGTCGCGCAGGCGGTTGCGCAGCTCGACCGCGGCCAACGAGTCAAAGCCCAGGTCGCGGAAGGCACGCTGCTCGGGCAGCTGTGCCGCGCTGGAGAAACCGGCCACGGCAGCGGCGTGCGCGCGGACCAGGTCCAGCACCTCCGTCCGTCGCGCGTCGGCGTCCAGACCGCCCAGCCTCGACGCCCAGTCGGCGCCCCGCTCGTCGCGGTCGGGCCCGGTCCCGCGCCGCCCGCGCGTCGGCACCACGCGGTCTCTCGGCGCCACGCGGGCCCTCAGCACCTCGGGGACCACGTCGGCCTCGGCGAGCGCGTCGACGTCGAGCGCCATCGGGTACAGGACCGGCTCGTCCGAGCCGAGCGCCTCGTCGAGCAGCTCGAGCGCCCGAGCGCGCGACAGCGGGGCGACCCCGGTGCGGGCGATCTGGTCCTCCAGGCCACGCGTCAGGTCGCTAGAGTCCTGCCAGAGTCCCCATCCGAGCGCGGTCGCCCGCGCGCCGCGCGACGCACGTCGCGCCACGCACGCCTCGACCACCGCGTTCGCCGCGGCGTACACCCCCTGTCCGGGTCCGGCGAGCACCGAGGCCGCCGAGGAGAACACCGCGAAGAGGCCGAGGTCGAGATCCGCCGTGAGCTCGTCGAGGTGCTGCACGACGTCGACCTTGGGAGCCACCACGGTCTCCACCGCGTCGGCGTCGATGGACACCACGAACGAGTCGGCGAGCACGCCGGCGGCGTGAACGACGCCCACGAGCGGGTGCTCCGCGGGGACGCCTCGCACGACCTCGGCCAGGCGGGCGCGGTCAGTGGCCTCGCACGCGACGACGTCGACACGAGCCCCCTCGGCCTCGAGCTCGGCGACCAGGTCAGCCGCGCCCGGAGCGTCCGGGCCGCGACGGCTGACCAGCAGCAAGTGCCGGACGCCGCGGGTGGACACCAGGTGGCGCGCCACCAGCGATCCCAGCGTCCCGGTGCCGCCCACCACCAGCACGGTCCCCTCGAGCGGAGCCGGACGGGACTGCTCGACGACGAGCTTGCCGACGTGTCCGCCGCGGCTCATCTCCGTGAGGGCCGCGCGCAGGTCGGCCAGGGGTCGCGCACTGACCGGCACGGGCGGGACCCGTCCGCCGGCCAGGAGGTCGACGACCGTGCGCAGGATCTCGCCCAGCCGGTCGGGCCCGACCTCGCCGAGGTCGAACGGCAGGTAGCGCGCCGCGACGTCGGCCGGGTCGCGCAGGTCGGCCTTCCCGAGCTCGACGACCACGCCGTCCGGGGCCACCAACCGGATCGTCTCGTCCAGCAGCGGCCCGGTGAGGGAGTTGAGGACGACGTCGACGCCCCGGCCACGGGTGTGGCCGAGGAAGGCCTCGGCGAACCCGGAGGTCCTCGACGAGCGCACCTGGTCCGCGGGGAGACCGCGGGCCTGGACCGCATCGTGCTTGGCCGGCGACGCGGTCGCCAGGACGTCGGCGCCGGCGTGCAGGGCGAGCGACACGGCGGCCATGCCGACACCGCCGGCAGCCGCGTGCACCAGGACGGTCTGCCCCCGCTGCACGCCGGCCAGGTCGTGCAGCGCGTAGTAGGCCGTGGTGAAGGCGATGGGGACCGCCGCACCCTCGGCGAACGACCAGCCCGGGGGCAGCGGGGCCACGAGCCGCGCGTCGGTGACGGCGCGCTCGGCGTACGCACCGGCGAACAGGCCCAGCACCCGGTCGCCGACCTCGACGGAGGTGACCCCCTCGCCGACGGCCTCGACGACCCCCGCGGCCTCCGTGCCCATGAGGGCGGCGTCGGGATACACCTGCAGCGCCAGCATGACGTCGCGGAAGTTCAGGCCGGTGGCGCGGACCGCGACCCGGACCTCGCCCGGACCGGGCTGCAGCTGCGAGGCGGGGACCTTCTCGAGCACCAGCCCGTCGATCGACCCCGAGCCCGGCGCGACCCGCTGGCCCGCACCCGGCACCCATGAGGTCGGCCGGTCCTGCAGGCGGGGCACCAGCGTGAGCCCGTCGCGCACCGCGACCTGCGGAAGGTCCGGTCGCGCGGGGACGTCGAGTGCGCCGTCGACCAGCAGGAACCGGTTGGGCGACTCCGCCTGCGCCGCCCGCAGGACTCCCCACACGGCCGCGGGGCCCGGCCGCGCGGGCGGGTCGTCGGCCCCGACCCGCGCAGCGCCGTCGGTGACCACGACGAGACGAGCACGGCGACGGTCGGTCGCACCCCAGCGTCGGACCACCTCGGCCGCCCAGGCCACGGCGCGCCGCGTGGCCGTGATCGGGTCCGGGTCGTCGTCGACGTGCCGCAGCACGACGAGGTCCGCGTCGGGACGTCCGGGTGCGTCCAGCTCGTCGAGGGTCGTGACCTCGACCGTGGTGACGGTCGGCGCCGGCCCGTCCGGCTGCGCCGGGACCCAGGTGAGCGACTGGAGCGTCCCGCTGCGCAGGTCGGTGCCGGCCGAGGCGTCACGGACGACGATGCCGTCGACGGTGAGCACCGGCACGCCGGCGGGCGTGACCACCTCGAGCGATGCGTCCGAGCGGGGGTCGCCGCCGAGCACCACGCGCAGCGCCCCGACGACCGGACCGTGCACCCGGACGCCGTTCCACGCGAAGGGCAGCCGGCCAGACTCCGCGGCGGCCACCCCGAGGGTCTGCGCCACCACGTCGAGCAGCACCGGGTCGACGACGAACCCGTGCCGCGCCGCCGGGACCTCGACCTCGGCCAGCACCCGCTCGCCGGCACGCCAGGCACGGCGCAGGCCCCGGAAGGCCGGGCCGTACTCGAAGCCGAGGCCGGCGAGGGTGTCGTAGTGCCCGGCAAGCTCGATCGCGTCGGCATCTGCAGGCGGCCACGCCGACCCGCCGGACGTCGGTCTGGTGGTCGACGCGTCGGCGCCCAGCACGCCGCTGGCCTGGAGCGTCCACGTGGGGTCCTGCATGCCGTCGGGCGCGGCGTGCACCTGGAGGTCGCAGCGGCCGCCGTCGTCGGGGCCGACCACGAGGCGCAGGCGCAGACCACCGGCGGCCGGCAGCTCGAGCGGCTCCTGCAGGAGCAGCTCCTCCAGGACCGGCAGCCCGACGAGCTCGCCCGTGGCCAGGGCCAGCTCGACCAGGACGCTGCCCGGCACCAGGCGCCGACCCTCGACCACGTGCTCGGCGAGCCAGGGGTGAGCGTGCGGGTCGAGGCGCCCCACGAGCACCCGCTCCCCGCTGCCCGGGACCTCGACGACGGTGCTCAGCACCGGGTGCTCGACACCGGGCAGACCGCTGTCCGTCACCGGGGCAGGGCGGTGGCGGCGGGGCCAGAAGCGCTCCCGCTGGAAGGGGTAGGTGGGCAGGTCGACGAGCCGGCCGTCGGGCACGGTCGTCGCCGGCTCGACGCTCGCGCCGTGGACGAACGCCTCGCCCGTCGCGCGAGCGAGCTCGCGCGCGCCGGGGCGGTCGCGCCGCAGGGTCGCCACCACGTCGACGTCGGCGCCGAGGTCGTCGGCCACGTCCTGCACGCCCCCGAGCAGCACGGGGTGCGGGCTGGCCTCCACGAAGAGGTCGTGACCGTCGCGGACGAGTGCCTCGACCGTCTCGGTGAAGCGCACGCGTCCGCGCAGGTTGTCGTACCAGTAGCCGGCGTCCATCGACGCGGAGTCGATCCGCTCGGCGGTCACCGTCGAGTACACGGGGACCTCGCTCGTGCGCACCCGCACGTCGCCGAGCGCGTCGACGACCTGCGCACGCACCCGCTCGACCTCGCCGGAGTGGGAGCCGTAGCCCACCGCGACGCGTCGGGGCTCGTGCCCGGCCTGCTCCACGGCGGCGCAGAACGCGTCGAGCTGCTCCACGGGTCCGGCCACGACCACCATGCGCGGACCGTTGACCGCGGCCACGGCGAGCTGGTCGGCCCAGGGGGCCAGCAGACGCTCCGCCTCGTCCGCCGCGACGGCGACCGAGACCATGCCACCGTCGCCGTCGATCTCGCGCAGCGCCCGGCTGCGCAGGGCCACGACGCGGGCGGCCTCGTCCAGAGACAGCGCGCCGGCCACGCAGGCGGCGGCGATCTCGCCCTGTGAGTGGCCGACGACGGCCGCCGGGACGAGTCCGTGCTCACGCCAGGTGCGCGCCAGGGACACCATCATCGAGAACAGGACGGGCTGCAGCACGTCGACCCGCTCGGGGTCCACGTCAGCCCGTCCCTCCACGACGTCGAACAGGTCCCACGTGACGTGGGCGGAGAGCGCCTGCGCGCACTCCTGCATGGACTGCCGGAAGACCGTCGAGGTCGCCAGCAGGTCCCGCGCCATGCCGTCCCACTGGGAGCCCTGGCCCGGGAAGACCAGCACGGCCCGCCGGGGTCGCGAGAGCGTCGGGCCGACCCCGTCGGCCGTCGGCGAGCCGTCGGCGAGCGCCTCCAGGGCGGCGACGGCGGCCTGCACGTCGTCGGCCGGCACCGCCGCGCGCCACTCCATCGCGCTGCGTCCGCGGCTCAACGTCCAGGCGACGTCGCGGACGTCGTGCGTGCCGTCGGCCAGCCGAGAGGCGAGCTGGCGGGCGGCGCCGCGCACCGCCCCCTCGCTGCGCCCGGAGAGCACCAGGGGAACGGCGCGGGCCGCGTCTGCGCCGGGTCGCTCGACGGTCCCCGCGTCCGGCGCCTCCTCGAGCACCACGTGCGCGTTGGTCCCGCTCACGCCGAAGGACGAGACGCCGGCGCGGCGGGGGCGCTCTCCCCGCGGCCACGGCACGTCGTCCTGCGCGAGCCGCAGCCCGCCGGACGCCCAGTCCACGTGCGGCGTCGGCTCGTCGGCGTGGAGGGTCCGTGGCACCACCCCGTGCCGCAGCGCGAGCAGCACCTTGAGCATGCCGGCCGCGCCGGCGGCCGCCTGCGTGTGCCCCAGGTTGGACTTGACCGACCCGACGTGCACCGGGCGGCCGGGGTCGCGGCCGTAGGTGGAGAGCAGCGCGCCGGCCTCGATCGGGTCTCCGAGCTGGGTCCCCGTTCCGTGCGCCTCGACGACGTCGACGTCCTGCGGGCCGAGACCCGCGTCGGCGAGCGCGGCCCGCACCACCCGCTCCTGCGAGGGCCCGTTGGGCGCGGCGAGGCCGTTGCTCGCCCCGTCCTGGTTGACCGCGGTCCCGCGCACGACGCCGAGCACCGGGTAGCCTAGCTCCGCGGCGCGCGACAGCGGCACCAGCAGCATGGTCGCGACGCCGTCGGCCAGGGCGAAGCCGTCGGCGTCGGCGGAGAACGCCTTGCAACGGCCGTCGCGCGCCAGTCCCTGCTGGGAGCTGAAGTCGACGAACGTGTACGGGTCGGTCATCACCGTGACACCGCCGGCGAGCGCCATCGAGCACTCGCCGCTGCGCAACGCACGGACGGCGAGGTGGACCGCCACCAGCGAGGCGGAGCAGGCAGTGTCGACGGTGAGCGCCGGCCCCTCCCACCCGAAGGTGTAGGCGACGCGTCCCGAGAGCACGCTCGCCGCGTTGCCCAGGCCCTTGTAGCCGTCGACCCGGTCACCCTCGCCGTCGAGCAGGCTCGCGTAGGACTGTCCGTTCATGCCGAGGTAGACACCCACGTCGCTGCCGCGCACCGCTTCGGGGTCGATGCCCGCGCGCTCCATGGCCTCCCACGACGTCTCCAGCACGAGCCGCTGCTGGGGGTCCATGGCGAGCGCCTCGCGCGGGGTGATGCCGAAGAACCCGGGGTCGAAGGAGGCAACGTCGTCGAGGAACCCGCCGCGGTCGACGTACGTGGTGCCAGGACGCAGGCCCTCCGGGTCGTACAGGCCCTCGACGTCCCAGCCGCGGTCGTCGGGGAAGCTCCCCGTGACGTCGGCACCGGTCCGCAGCAGGTCCCACAGGCCCTCGGGGCTGCGGATCCCCCCGGGGAAGCGGCAGCCGACGCCGACGATCGCGATCGGCTCCTCGGCGGCCCCGCGTGCCACGGGGCGCTCGTCCTGCGCGCCGGCCTCCGGGTCGACGAGGGCCAGCAGGTGGTCGGCGATCGCGTTCACGCTGGGGTGGTCGTAGACCAGGGAGGCGGGCAAGGTCAGCCCGGTGCGGGCGACGAGGCTCTTGCGCAGGGCGAGGGTGCCCAGCGAGTCGAGCCCCTGCTCGCGCAGCGCCCGGGTCCGGCTGACCCGCGAGGCCTGGTCCTGCCCCAGGACGTCGGCGGCGACGTCGGCGACCAGGACGCGCGCTGCCTCACGGCGCTCCTCTCCCCCGAGGGCGGCGACGGCGCGCAGCTCCTCGCTGCCCGCGTCGTGCGTCGGACCGCTCGGTGTAGGGCCGGCGGCGGCCGGTGCAGCCGGCTGCGCGAGACCGTCGAACAGCGCGGTGGGTCGGGCGGCGGAGAACTCGTCGGCCAGGGCCGGCCAGTCCGCGTCGGCGACGACGACGTCCGACGGGGCGGCGGCGAGGATCGACTCCCACGCCTCGAGCGCGCGCGGTACGGCCAGCGCCCGCAGCGCGCTCCCGCTCAGGTCGGGGGCGGCGTCGTGGCCCGCAGGCAGGTCCCAGGGCGTCCACGTCACGACGCTGGTGGCGTGCCCCTGCGACCTCCGCCGCGCGGCGGTGGCCTCGAGGTAGGCGGCACCGGCCGCGTAGGCGGCCATGCCTGCGCCACCCCACGTGGCGGCCACCGAGGAGCAGAGGACCTCACGCTCCAGCCAGGCACCGTCGAGCAGCTCATCGAGCAGGTCGGGCAGGGACGAGCGGGCGGACACGGTGCGTCGGAAGCCGTCCGCGTCGGCCTCGACGACGGGGGCGAAGACCGGGTCGGACTCCGCGTGCACGACGGCGGTCGGCTCGTCCTCGCCGATCGCGGCGCGCAGGTCGGCGAGGTCGACGGGGCTGGTCGAGACCCGGACCCCGCCCTCCTCCAGCTCCCGGACCAGCTGCGGATCGGGCGCACGGCCGACGAGCACGAGGCGGTCGGCCCCGTGCTGGGCGACCCAGCGTGCGAGGACCGCCCCCACGGGCGTTGCCGCACCGGAGACGAGGACGGTGCCCCGCGGACGCCACCGGTCCGACGTGCGGGCTCCGCCGTCGCGGAGTCGGCGGCCGAGCAGCCGGCCGCCCCGGACCGCCATGACGCTCTCGCGTCGCCGACCCCAGGCGTCGGCGAGGGACGCAGCGACCTCCTCGCTCGCGGAGGCGGGCAGGTCGACCACACCGCCCCAGGCGTCGCCCAGCTCCAGCCGGGCCACGTGGCCGATACCGTGCAGCGTCGCCTGCTCGGGGTGGGCGGGCACCTCTCCCGGTGCGGCGGCGACCGCCCCGGCCGTGAGCAGCCAGAGCGGCGCACCGGACGTCGTGCGGGCCAGCGCCTGGACGGTGCTGCGTCCCCACTCCGCCACGGCGACCGCGTCCTGGCCCGGCGACGGGGGCAGCACCACGGTGCCGGCCAGCCCGTCGGGCACCTCGGCGGTGCCGTCCGCCCAGGCGTCGACAACGGCGGTCGAGACGACCTGGGCGGTGCCGCCCGCGCGCCCGACCGCGTCGAGGACGACGTCGGACCAACCCTCGGCGGCATCGTCCGGTGTCACGACGAGCCACGTCCCGGCAGGTGCGGCGGTGCTGTCCGACCGGTCGAGCGTCGACCACTCGACGTGGTGCACCAGGCCCGCCGGACGGGCGCCGCCGCGTCTCTCGGACCGCCAGAAGCGACGGTGCTGGAACGGGTAGGTGACGGGCAGGGCGCGGCCCCGGCCACCGGGGGCGACCGTGCTCCACGCGATCTCGACCCCGGCGACGTAGGCCGCCGCCACGGCGCGCGCGAACCCCGTGGGACCGCCGTCCCCGCGGCGCAGGGTGGCCAGCACGACCGCCCCGTCGCCGCCGCTGCCGGACTCGACCGTCGCCGTGAGCGCCGGCAGGAGGACCGGGTGCGGACCCACCTCGACGAAGGCGTCGTAGCCCTGGTCCACCATCAGGTCGACCGTCTCGTGCAGCCGCACGCGCTCACGCAGGTTGCGGAACCAGTACTCCGCGTCGAGCCGGGAGCCGGCGAGCGGGCCGGCCGTCACGGTCGAGTAGAACGCGATCTCGCCGTCACGCGGGCGCACCTCGCGTGCGTGCCGGAGCACCTCCTCGCGCACGGCGTCGACGTGGGCGGAGTGCGACGCGTAGTCGACGTCGACGGTCCGCGCGGCGAGGCCGTCGCGCTCGCACGTCGCGACGAGGTCGGCCAGCGCGTCGCGGTCGCCGGAGACCACGACGGACCGGGGACCGTTCACCGCGGCGACCGACAGCGCCGAACCCCAGGCGGAGATCCGCTCGCGTGCCGCGTCCTCGTCGCACGCGACGGCGACCATGCCACCCTGCGACGACAGTCGACGCAGCGCCTGGCTGCGCAGCACCACGAGTCGCGCGGCGTCGTCGAGCGTGAGGATCCCCGCGACGTGGGCGGCGGCGATCTCGCCCTGGGAGTGACCGACGACGGCCGCGGGCTCGACCCCGCGGCTCCGCCAGAGGCGGGCGAGCGCCACCATGACGGTGAACAGCACCGGCTGCACCACGTCGACGCGCTCGAGGCCCGGCGCGCCGGGCTCCTGGCGCAGGACGTCGGCGACGGACCAGTCCTGCCACGGTCGCATCGCCGCGTCGCACGCGTCGACCGCCTCGGCGAACAGCGCGCTGGTCGCCATCAGCTCGCGGCCCATCTCGGGCCACTGGGAGCCCTGTCCCGGGAACACGAACGCCGTGGTCCGTCCGCCGGCGTCCGCCGTGCCCCGGACGACGTCGCCGTCCGGCTGGTCGCGACCCACCGTCGCGAGCGCGTCGAGGGCGGCCGCGGGGGTCGAGGCCACCACGACCGCGCGGTGCTCGAGGTGGGCCCGGGTGGTGCCCAGGCTCACGGCCAGGTCGGCCAGGTCGACCGACTCCGCGCGCAGGAGCCCCGCGACGCGGTGGGCCTGCTCCACCAGCGCCTCGGGCGTCCGCGCCGACATCGGCAGCAGGACCGGTCCGGAGACCGGTTCCCGGTCGACGGGGCCCGACTCCTCCTCGGTCGCGGGCGCCTCCTCGACGATGACGTGCGCGTTCGTGCCGCTGATGCCGATCGCGGACAGGCCCGCCCGCCGCGGACGGTCCGACCTCGGCCAGGGTCGCGCCTGGTCGAGCAGACGCACCGCGCCCGACGTCCAGTCGACGTGGGTGCTGGGCTCCTCGACGTGCAGCGTGCGCGGGAGACACTCGTGCTGCAGCGCCAGCACGACCTTGAGCAGCCCGGTTGTGCCGGCCGCGGCCTGCGTGTGCCCGAGGTTCGACTTCACCGACCCGAGGGCCAGCGGCTCCGACCGGTCCTGTCCGTAGACCTCGAGCAGCGCCCCCGCCTCGATCGGGTCGCCGAGGGCCGTGCCGGTGCCGTGCGCCTCCACCACGTCGACGTCGGCCGGCTCGAGACCGCACCGTTCGAGGGCGGCCCTCAGGACGCGCCGCTGGGCACGACCGCTCGGCGCGGACAGGCCGTTGCTCGCGCCGTCCTGGTTCACGGCGCTGCCGCGCACGACCGCGAGGACCGGGTGGCCGAGCCGCTGGGCGTCGGAGAGCCGCTCGAGGAGGACCAGGGACACGCCCTCGGAGAAGCCGAACCCGTCGGCGCCGGCGCCGAACGCCTTCGACCGCCCGTCGGCCGCGAGAGCGCGCTGACGGCTGAAGTCAACGAAGACGTCGGGCGAGCCCATGACCGCCGCACCGCCGACCACGGCCAGGCTCGACTCGCCCTTGCGCAGCGAGTCGACGGCGAGGTGCAGGGCGACGAGCGAGGACGAGCAGGCCGTGTCGACCGTCAGGGACGGACCCTCGAGGCCGAACGTGTACGACAGCCGGCCGGACGCGACCGAGGGCGCCGTCCCCGTCACCGCGTACCCGTCGGGGTCGCCCACGTCGCCCTCGCCGTAGCCGAACTTCGCCGCACCGACGAACACGCCGGTCGCCGAGCCGCGCAGCCCCAGCGGGTCCATGCCGGCGCGCTCGAAGAGCTCCCAGCACGACTCCAGCAGGATGCGGTGCTGCGGGTCCATGGCCTCGGCCTCGCGGGGAGCGATGCCGAACAGCTCCGGGTCGAAGCCCGTCGCGTCGTCGAGGAAGCCCGCCTGGTCGACGTAGCTCGTCCCGGGGTGGTCGGGGTCGGGGTCGAAGAGGCCGGTCAGGTCCCACCCGCGGTCGTCGGGGAAGTCCGACAGCGTCTCGCGCCCCGCGTCGAGCAGGTCCCACAGCTTCTCGGGGGTGTCGATCCCGGCGGGTAGGCGGCACGCCATCGAGACGACGGCCACGGGGTCGGACTCGAGCTGCTGCACCCGCCGCCGTGCCGCGCGCAGCTCGGTGGTCGCCCGGCGCAGCAGGGCTGCGGTCCGGTCCTGCGGGTCCTGCTCGTTCATCGTTCCTCCGTGGTCGTGCGTGGTGCCGGGCCCCTGGGTCGTGCGGTCGTCAGGTGCCACCGTCGTCCCCCAGCTCCCGGCCGAGCGCGGCGACGAGCTCGTCGAGGTCGGCCAGGAGCCGGTCGACGGCCGCCGCCCGCCCGGCGTCGTCGAGCGCGACGAGCTCCTGCTCCAGCCGGTCGAGACCGTCACCCTGCGTCCCCGACGGCGCCGCCGGGACGTCGACGTCCAGGCGGGTGTCGAGGTAGGCGGCGACCTCGGTGGCGTCGGCGTGGTCGTAGACGAGCGTGCTGCTCAGCGTCAGGCCGGACGCCTTCTGCAGGCCGTCGCGCAGGCGCAGTGCCGCGAGGGAGTCGAAGCCGAGGTCCTTGAAGGAGTCGCGCGGTCGGATCGTGGCCGGGTCGTCGTGGCCTAGGACGGCGGCGGCGTGGACGCGGACCAGGCGGAGCAGCCGGGCCCGACGCTCGACGGCCGGCAGCCCGGCCAGCTCGTCGCCCAGCCCGGGCGCGGCCTCCGCACCCGTCTCCTCGGCAGGCTCGGGTTCGTGCTGCGCCCCCTCGGTCGGGGTCCCGCCGCGCAGCAGGTCGAGCAGCGGACGAGGACGCGCAGCGCAGTAGGCGGCGGCGAAGGTGGGCCAGTCGATGTGGGCCACGACCGCGTTCGGGACGCCCACGGCCAGCACGCGCTCGAGCGCTGAGAGCGCGGCCTCGCTCGCCATGGGCGTCACCCCGCGGTCGCGCAGGTAGTCGACCGCGGCCTGGTCCTGCGTCATGCCGCCGGTCTCCCACAGGCCCCACGCCACCGACGTCGCCGCCCGACCCGCGGCGTGACGGCGGCGGGCCAGGGCGTCGAGCGCGGCGTTGCCGGCGGCGTAGGCGGCCTGGCCGTTGCTGCCCCAGACCGCCGCGCCGGAGGAGAAGAGGAGGAAGAGTCCGGCGTCGGGCACGAGCTCGTCGAGCAGCGCGGCGCCCGTCGCCTTCACGTCGAGGACCCGACGCAGGGACGCCTCGTCCATGTCGGCCAGCGCCTGGTGCTGCGGCAGACCGGCGGCGTGGACGACGCCGGTCACGTCGTCGTGGACCGACAGCGCGGCACGCAGGCTCGCGCGGTCGGTGACGTCGCACGCCTGCACCGTGACCTCGGCCCCGGCGTCCCGCAGCTCCGCGACCAGCTGCTCGACGCCCGGCGTGCCCGGTCCGCGGCGGCTCAGGAGGGCCAGGCTGCGCGCCCCGCGCCCGATCAGCCAGCGCGCCGTCACGGCGCCGAGCCCGGAGGTCCCGCCGGTCACCACGACGGTGCCGGTGGGCGGGACGTACGGGCCGCTCGCCGCCACCTCGTGCGGGACGAGCCGTCGCGCGCGCACCCGTCCGTCGCGCACGGCCACCTGGTCCTCGGCACCGCGCAGCGCCGAGACGACCGCGTCGACGTCGAGGGCCGGCGGTGCCTCGGACGCCGACGCGGCCGGCAGGTCCACCAGACCCGTCCAGGCAGCGCCGCGCTCGAGCCCGGCGACCTGGGCGAGCGCGCGGACGGACGCCTGGTCGGGCCGCACCCGGGCTGCGTCGTCGTCGCTCACGACCACGGCCGACGTCGTCGCCACCCAGACCGGGCCCCGGTGGTCCTGCAGCCGAGCCAGGAGCGCCAGCGTGGCCGAGGCGTCGCCGGAGTCGACCGCCAGCAGCGAGAGGACGCCGTCGCCGGGCCGCAGCTCGTGTCCGAGCTCAGCGGGAGCGACGACCCTCGCGTCCGCCCCGTCCGCCCGGAGGGCGTCGCCCAGCGGGCCCGCCCACGGCGGCGGCGGACCGTCGTCGGGGACGACGACCCACCAGCGCCCGGGGACGGGCTGCTGCGGGGTGCGCTGCTCCGGGACCTGCTGCTCGGGGCGGGGAGTGACGCTCGTCCACGTCTCGGTGAGGAACCAGCCGGCAAGCGGGTCCTGGACCTGCGCGCGTCGCGGCGTGAGCCAGTACCGACGCTGCTCGAAGGGATAGGTCGCGAGGGGCACGACCTGCGCGGGAGCCAGCAGCGCCCGCCAGTCGACGTCGAGGCCCGCGGCGAAGGCGGCGCCGGCCGCGCGGACCAGCCGGCCGACCTCCTCGACGT
>NZ_LUNF01000090.1:0-7942 GCF_001626145.1 Aeromicrobium sp. REDSEA-S32_B7 | reverse complement strand
GGCCAGCGCCGCGGCATCGCGCAGCCCCAGGTTGAGACCCTGCCCCGCAATCGGATGGATGCCGTGCGCGGCGTCGCCGACCAGGACGATGCGGTCGCCAACGATCTGCGCGCTGTGATGGAAGCCGAGCGGATAGGTCATGCGCGGCGCGACCAGTTCCAACGTGCCGAGAATATCGCCCGCGCGCTTGCCGAGTTCGGCAAGGAAGCCCCGGTCGCCCAGCTTGGCGAAACCCGGCCCGTCCTGTTCGGATACGGTCCACACGAAGGCCGAACGATGCCGCCCCTCGGCATCATCGACGAGCGGGAGCAGCGCGAAGGGCCCCGAGGGGAAAAAGATTTCGTGCGCGACCTGATCGTGCGGGCGCGAATGCGCCACCGCGCCGATCATCGCATGATGATGATAGGACCAGTTGGCGATCGTGAAGCCCGCCGCGTCGCGGGTGGGCGAACGACGCCCTTCGGCGACGATGAGCAGCGGCGCCGCGAGCCGCGTGCCGTCGGCGAGGGTCAGCGTGACGCCATGCGCATCGACATCGCGCGCGACCACCTTCGCCGGCATGAACAGCCGCACCAGCGACGCTTCGGCGAGCGCTGCCGCAAGCGCGAGGCGAAGCTGGCGGTTTTCGACCATCGTACCAAGCGCGGGGGCATCCGCATCGGCGACGAAATCGAGTTCGCCCGCCTGTCCCCCGTCGCTGACCTTGATCGCGCGGATCGGGCAGCCCTGGGGTGCGAGCCGGTCGGCGAGCCCGAGCACGCCGAACATCTGCCACACCGCGCTGGCGATCGCCGAGGCGCGGCCGTCGAAGCCGGGCGCGATCGTCGAGCTGCGGCGCTGGGAAGGACGCGACGACGGCGAGCATCTCTCGCTCGCCCTGCGATCGGACCTTGCGGTTGCCGACCAGATATCCGCGCGCGGTGCAACCTGGCTCGACCGCGAACTGGTCGCGGCGAGGCCCGTAGCAGCAACCTCGGGCTTCGGCATCGATGTTCGCCGCGCCATGGCCGCGCGCGCCGAGTTTCTCGCGGGTGAAGGCCTCGCGAGCCGTCGGGACGGCAAGCTCGTACTGGCGCCCGATCTCATCGAAACGCTGAGGCGGCGCGACCTCGAGGCGGCTTGCGAGACCATCGCCGCGCGCACCGGGCTCGCGCATCGCCCGCCGGCCACCGGCGACGCGGTGAGCGGGACCTACCGCGAGCGCGTGTCGCTCGCCTCGGGGCGCTTCGCGATGATCGACGACGGGCTTGGCTTTCAACTCGTGCCCTGGCGCCCGGCGCTCGACCGGCACCTCGGCCAGCATGTCACCGGCACCGCCACCGCGGGCGGCATCGACTGGAGCCTTGGCCGCAATCGCGGGATCGCAATCTGAGAAAGGATGAACGATGAGCGACAGGATATTATGGGGCCAGATCTTCGCGGTGCTGCTGATCGTCGTCGCGGCGGTCTGGACCGCGACCCAATCGACGGCGGAGGCGCTCGGATTTCAGGCGGCGCTCGGTGCCCCCTGGTTCCGCATCGGTGACTATCCCGTCTATCCGCCGCCCGCCTTCTTCTGGTGGTGGTTTGCCTTCGACGCCTATGCGCCGCCGATCTTCTACCGCGGTGCCGCGATCGTCACGCAGGGGGAGGGCTTCGCCAACGTCCTCACGCAGTACGACGAGTTCGCGTCGGGTGCGCTGTTCGACACGAACGACCTGCCGCCCTTCTCGCTGCAGCTCGACAAGATGGTGGCCCGCTTCTGGACGACGGGTCCGCAGCGGGGGGCGCCGCGCCTGTTCGAGGCGTCGGGCACGTACCGCGAGGGCGTCGACGGCCGCGAGAAGCCGTACGAGATCCGCGTGAACCATCCGTTGAACGTGGGGGGCACGTCGGTCTTCCTCGTCGGGCAGGGCTACGCGCCGGTCGTGAAGATCACCGACGCGAAGGGCGACGTCGTGTTCGACGGTGCGGTGCCGTTCCTGCCGGCCGACGGCACGTACACGTCGAACGGCGTCATCAAGGTGCCCGACGCGCGTCCCGAGCAGCTCGGCTTCCAGGGGTTCTTCCTGCCCACGGCGGTCTCGAACGGCACCGAGGAGGCGTCGGTGTCGGCGTTCCCGGGTGCCGTCAACCCGCTGCTCGGCCTGTTCGTCTTCCATGGCGACCTCGGGGTCGACGACGGGCTGCCGCAGTCGGTGTACGTCCTCGACCAGGACAAGCTCGAGCAGTACAAGAACGCCGACGGCTCGAACTTCCGGGTGAGCCTGAGTCCGGGGCAGGAGGCCGACCTCCCGGACGGCGGCACGATCGAGTTCACCGACCTGACGCTGTTCGCTCGGTTCCAGATCGCGTCGACGCCGCTCGTCTGGCTGCCGCTCGGCGGCATCAGCATCGGCATCGTCGGGCTCGTGCTGTCGCTGGCCGTGCGGCCGCGGCGCACCTGGGTCCGTGCACGTCGGGTGGGTTCGCGTACCGTGGTGGAGGTCGCCGCCCTCGACCGCGTGCCGCGCGACGACCTCGGCACGAGCCTCGAGGACCTGCTGGCGCAGCTGCGCAGCGGCCTCGGCGACCCACCGGACGACCCGGAGAAGGAGCCCCGATGAACCTCGCCGACTACACGCAGGTGTCGAACTTTGCCGTCACCTCCGGCATGATCGTCGTGGCGCTGGCGTTCCTCGCGTACGTGGCCGAGTGGGGCTTCGCCCGTCAGGTCGTCAAGGAGGAGCAGCCGGTCGCGGTCGGCGCCGGCGGCGTCCCCGCGGAGCCGGTCGAGCAGGAGTCGGCGAGCCGCTCCGACGTCCTGCGCTCCGTCGCGTACTCGCTGACCGTGCTGGGCACCGTCGTGCTCGGGCTCGCGATGGTCACCCGTGGTCTCGCGTCGCAGCGTGTGCCGTGGGGCAACATGTACGAGTTCGGCGTGGGCGGCGCGTTCATCGCGCTGCTCGTGTACGTCGTCGTCGCGCGCGTGTCGCCGATCGAGTGGGTCGGTGGCATCGTCACCGGGTTCGCGCTGGCGGTGCTGGGCCTGGCGGTCTCGACGTACGTCGAGCCGGGTCCGCTCGTGCCGGCGCTGCACTCCTACTGGCTCGTCATCCACGTGGCGGCGGTGATGATCGCGGGTGCGTTCTTCCTGCTCGGCACGGCGGCGTCGGTCATGTACCTGGTGCGTCAGCGGGCGGAGGACAACGGCACGGTCGGACCGCGTCTGTCGCGCTTCCCGTCGGCGGCGGTCATGGACCGGTTGGCCTACCGCGTGATCGCCGTCGGCTTCCCGCTGTGGACCTTCGGCGCCCTCATCGCCGGCCCGATCTGGGCGCACTACGCGTGGGGCCGCTACTGGGGCTGGGACCCGAAGGAGGTCTGGGCCTTCATCACCTGGGTCGTCTACGCCGGCTACCTCCACGCCCGCGCCACCGCCGGCTGGAAGGGCAAGCGCGCCGCGATGATCGCGATCGTCGGCTTCGCCACCTTCGTCACCAGCTACTACATCGTCAACCTCTTCGGCTCCGGCCTCCACTCCTACGCGAAGTAGTCCGCCGCCCCTCCTGCCCTCCCCGCGTTGTGGACACTTGCGGGGCGGTGTGTGAGGTCGGAATGCCCCGCAAGTGTCCACGACGAGGAGTCGCGTCGGCCGTCCACAGGGGTAGGTTGCTCGGACGGGCGGGCAGGGCCAGCGTCGGGGCATGGATCTTCCACGCGATCGACCGTTCACGCTGCGCGAGGCGCAGGCCCGTGGTGTCAGCCGCGACGTCCTGAGAGGGTCACGGTTCCGACGCCTGCACCGCGGCGTCTACGTGCGGTCCGACGTCCTTCTCACCTGGCGGGTCAGGATCGTCGCGGCGCTGCTCGTGCTGCCGGCCGACTGCGTCGTCAGTCACCTGACCGCCCTGAGGGTGTGGGGCTACGACACCGGCGGTGACGACGTGGACCTCTCCACTCGGACCGCGCTCCGGTCGAGGCTGCCGGGGGTCGTGCTCCACCGTCGTCTGCACGCGATCCCCAGCACGACCGTGGCGGGGATCCCCGTCACCCGGCCGGAGCGCACCTTCGTCGACTGCGGCACCCGTCTCGGGTTGGTGACGCTCGTCCAGGTGGCCGAGCACCTCCTGCGTGCGACGTCGTGCACGCGCGAGGGGCTCGAGTCGTTCTGCCACGCGCAGCACCTGCACGGCGTGACGCGGACGCGCCGGGCCATGACCATGGTGCGAGAGGGGTCGGAGTCGCCGATGGAGACGCTGCTGCGGCTCATGCTGGTGTTCGCACGTCTGCCGGAGCCGCAGGTGAACGTCGACGTCCTCGACGAGCGCGGTCGGTTCGTCGCTCGCGTCGACCTGCTGTACCCGCGGTGGAAGGTCGTGGTCGAGTACGACGGGCGCCACCACGAGACCGACCGCGCGCAGTGGGCACGCGACCGGCGACGTCGTGAGGCGCTCGAGGCGCTGGGCTACCGCATCATCGTCGTGGCTGCGGCGGACCTCGCCGCGCCGAGGCAGGTGCCGTGGCGCGTCCACGCCGCCCTCGTCGCTCGCGGGTACACGGGCCCTCGTCCGGTCACGAGCGTCCAGTGGCTCAGGTGGTTCACCCGCCCCGCCGTTCTGGACACTTCAGGGGGTCGGAGCGCCGCCTGAGCGCCCCGCAACTGTCCAAAAGTTGCTGGCTGGCGCTAGAGGCCGCGGAGGTAGTCGGGGTCGTCGTCGGGGCCGCGGGTGGGGGGACGGCCGCCGGGCCAGCCGTAGCCGGAGTCGCGCGGGGGGCGACCCTTGCGCGACTGCGTGCCGAGGAACATCCACGCGAGGGGGCCGACGAACGGCAGCAGGATGACGACGAACCAGGCGGGCTTCGGCAGCCCGCGGACCTGCTGGCGCGGCGTGGCCAGGAGGTCGAAGAAGGCGTACACGAGCAGCACGACGGCGACGATCGCGATCAGTGCCTTCCCCATGGCGCCACCGTACCTGCGGCCCTCAACCCGCGCCGCCCGAGCGTCGCCGCCGCGGCGACGACCGTCGCAGGCCTGCAACGGGTGCCGACGAGGGGCTTCTCGGCGCCGACTAGGCTCGACGCATGAAGGCGTTCTGGAGGTACACGCTCGCGCGGCTCAGCGTCCTGGCCGTCACCTACCTGCTGCTGTGGGGCGTCGGGCGCACCTTCCTGGAGTTCGACGAGCTCACCAACCTGCTCGTGCTGCTCGCCGCCATGATCATCTCCTCCGTCATCTCGATCTTCCTGCTCGCCGGCATGCGTGAGCAGGTCGCGCTCCAGCTGCAGGAACGCGCCGAGCGCATGACGTCGCGCATCGAGGAGTCCCGCAGTGCCGAAGACGTCGACTGAGGTCCGCGCCTGGATCGACGAGGCGATCCGTCGCGTCGAGGCCGACGCCAACCGCAGCGCCGACACGCACCTGCACGCGCTGCCCGTCGCCACCCCCGACGTCGACCTGTACCTGAAGGACGAGTCGGTGCACCCCACCGGCAGCCTCAAGCACCGGCTCGCGCGGTCGCTGTTCCTGCACGCCCTGTGCAACGGGTGGATCGGGCCGGGCTCGACGGTGGTGGAGGCCTCGAGCGGGTCGACGGCCGTCAGCGAGGCCTACTTCGCCCGCCTCGTCGGTCTCCGGTTCGTCGCCGTCATGCCGGCCGCGACGAGCGCGGAGAAGGTCGCGCTCATCGAGTGGTACGGCGGACGCTGCCACTTCGTCGAGAACGCGGCCGACGTGTACGACGAGGCGCGCCGGGTGGCCGAGGAGTGCGACGGCCACTACATGGACCAGTTCACGTACGCCGAGCGGGCGACCGACTGGCGTGGCAACAACAACATCGCGGAGTCGATCTTCGAGCAGATGTCGGCCGAGCGGCACCCGGTGCCCGCCTGGGTGGTCGTCAGCGCCGGCACGGGCGGCACGTCCGCGACCATCGGCCGCTACCTGCGCTACCGCCGCCACCCCACGTCGCTGCTCGTCGCCGACCCCGAGAACTCGGCGTTCCTCGACGGCTGGGAGCAGGACACGTCCGACGTCGTCACCGGGGTGTCGTCGCGGATCGAGGGCATCGGTCGGCCGCGGGTCGAGCCGTCGTTCGTCGGCGGTGTCATCGACGACATGCTGCGCGTGCCCGACGCGGCGTCGATCGCGACCATGCGCTGGACGAGCGACCGGCTGGGCCGTCTGGTGGGTGGCTCGACCGGCACGAACGTGTGGGCGTCGCTGACCGTCGCGACACGCATGCGGGCCGCGGGAGAGAGCGGGAGCATCGTCACCCTGCTGTGCGACGCGGGGGAGCGCTACCTCAGCAGCTACTACGACGACGCGTGGCTGGCCCAGCGCGGCATCGACCTCGCGCCGTGGACGCAGCGGCTGGCCGAGTACGACGCGACCGGGCTGCTGCCGGACGTCGTGTGAGCACGGTCAGCTGACCTCGACCAGCGTCCACGACTCGACGGCCCCGTCGGCGAGCACCAGTCGGCCGACGGTGCCGTGCGGCTGACGTCGCTTGTCGGTCGGCGAGCCGGGGTTGAGGATGCGGGGCCCGGCCTCGTCGGTCTCGTCCCACGGGATGTGCGAGTGCCCGAACACGACGACGTCGGCGTCGGGGAAGCGTCGCCGCATCCGCCGGACGCGACCCTGCTTCTGGCCGGCGTCGTGGATCATCGCGACCCGCACGCCCGCGAGGTCGAGCTCGAGGGTCTCCGGCGCGCCCCACGCCGCGACGTCGGCCCCGTCGTTGTTGCCCAGCACGACGTGCACCGGCGCGAGGGTCGCGAGCTCGTCGAGCACGGACGGCCGGCAGACGTCGCCCGCGTGCAGGACGAGGTCGACGTCGCGCAGCTCCTCGGCCACCCGCTCGGGCATGCCCTTCCAGAACCTGGGGGCGTGGGTGTCGGAGACGACGCCCACCACGAGCCTGCCCCGGTCGGAGGTCATCGGCCGAGGACGAGCCCGAGGGCGAGGCCGGCCGACCAGAGCAGCTCGGCGACGCCGGTGGCCTTGAGGACGGGGACGAGCGCCGGTCCGCCGGCACCCGAGAGCACGGCCCGCAGTGCGGGGGCGGCGGGCAGCAGGCCGGGCAGGGCGAGCAGGGCCCAGGGAGTGGCGCCGACGGCCAGCGCGACGGCGAGCACGGCGCTGAGCCCGACGAGTGCCGCGTAGAACTGGCGCGAGCGGGCGTCGCCGAGCACGACGGCGAGCGTCCGCTTGCCCGCCTCGACGTCGGTGGGGATGTCGCGCAGGTTGTTGGCGACGAGGATCGCGCAGGCGAGCGCGCCGACGCCGGCGGCTGCCGCCCAGGCCTCCCACGGCAGCCCCTCGACCTGCACGTAGACCGTGCCGAGGACGGCGACCAGCCCGAAGAACAGGAAGACGCTCACCTCGCCGAGCGCACGGTAGCCGTAGGGGTTCGGGCCGCCCGTGTAGGTCCAGGCCGCGCCGAGGGCGGCGACGCCGACGAGCAGCAGCCACCACGTCGTCGTGGCCGCGAGGGCCAGGCCCAGCAGCGCGCCGAGGCCGAGGAAGCCGAGCGCGGCGGCCTTGACCGCCGAGGGCCGGGCCAGCCCCGACCCGACCAGCCGCAGCGGACCGACGCGGTCGTCGTCGGTGCCGCGGATGCCGTCGGAGTAGTCGTTGGCGTAGTTGACGCCGACCTGCAGCGCCAGGCTGACCACGAGGGCCAGGGCCGCCTTCCACCACACCGGCTCGTCGACGTACGCCGCCACGGCCGTGCCCGCGAGCACCGGCGAGACGGCGGCCGGGAGGGTGCGGGGCCGGGAGCCGGCGAGCCACTGTCCTGGGGTTGCCACGAGCAGCCATTCAACACGGTGGACCGGGGGCGTCCCGGCACGGGCCGACCCAGGCGTCGCGGCTAGCCTCGTCGTCAGTGTGATGGTGAGGCTCGCCGCTAGCGCGGTGGTTGGATCCTGAGCACCTGTCGTCTGGCTCTTAGCCTCGTTGCCGCCTTCGGGTTGGCGAGCA
>NZ_LUNF01000009.1:0-3281 GCF_001626145.1 Aeromicrobium sp. REDSEA-S32_B7 | reverse complement strand
GACCTACCGGGCCGCGGCCCTGAAGGACGCGGGTGCGCCGTACCAGGAGTTCAAGCAGGCGGCCGCGGTCGCCAAGCTCTACTCCACCGAGTCGGCGGTGACCGCCACCCGGATCGCCACCCAGGTGTTCGGGGGCTACGGCTTCATGGAGGAGTACCCCGTCGCCCGGTTCTACCGCGACGCCAAGGTCCTCGAGGTCGGTGAGGGGACCTCGGAGGTCCAGCGGATGCTCATCGCGCGTGGACTGGGTCTGCCGGTCGAGTGAGGCCTGGGCCAGGATGACCGGGTGAGCATCCGTCGCGAGTTCAGCCGCTCCGCGGTGATCGGGACGTTGTCGTCCCTGGTCGCCGCAGGGCTGTTCAACTGGCTCGTCCACTGGCAGCCGGGGGGCGTGGGCGCGTGGCTCAACGGGTGGCCGGTCACCGCGTTCCTGATCGCCAACAGCATCTCGATGCTGCTGACCTACCAGCTCAGCCGGGTCTGGGCCTTCCGGCACCGCGAGGCCACCGGCTTCCTGGGCGGGGCGCCGCTGTTCTTCGCGACCAGCACCGCCAGCCTGGTCATCCCGGTCATCTGCCTGTGGGGCAGCCGCAACGTCCTGATGCTCGACTCCGCGCTGGCGGACAACATCGCCGCCAACGTGGTCGGGCTCTTCCTGGGTTTCCTGACCCGCTTCGCGTTGTTCCGGATGTGGGTCTTCAAGCGCGCGGAGCCCAGAGGTCGGTCCACCGGTGACCGAGCTCCCCGACCATCTCCCGCAGCACCGGGAGACTGACCCCGACCACGTTGTGGTGATCGCCCTCGATGCCGCGCACGAACGCGCCACCGAGTCCGTCGACGGTGAAGGCACCCGCGACGTGCAGCGGCTCGCCGCGATCGACGTACGCCGCCACGCTCGCCGCGGTCGACGTACGCCGCGACCTCCTCGTCGCTGGGGCTGGCGAAGTGGACGGTGGTGGACGCGGTGACCGACCGCTCCTCGCCGCTGGCGGTGTCGCGGAGGCAGTGCCCGGTGCGCAGCACCCCGCTGCGCCCGCGCATCGCGGCCCAGCGCTGCGTCGCCTCCTCGGGGGAGCCGGGCTTGCCCAGGGCCTCACCGTCCAGCTCGAGCACCGAGTCGCACCCCAGGACCAGCGCGCCCTCGGGCACCTCGTCGCGCTCCAGGACGGCACGGCACTTGAGCTCGGCCAGCCCGACGGCCAGGTCGGCGGGCGGCAGTCCGTCCAGCACGGACTCGTCCACGCCCGACACGACGACGACCGGGTCGAGCCCGGCGCTGCGCAGCGTGGCGAGACGGGCGGGGGAGGCGGAGGCGAGCACGAAGGTCGGCACGGCACGGACCGTACCGGCCTGCCGGGGACGGCATGATGGGACCATGGCGCTCGTGGGTCGTGGGGAGCACGGGATCGTGAAGGTCCTCCTGGCAGCCGGGGTCGCGGTGACGCTGGTCGTCGTCGGGGTGCTTTTCGCCCGCGCGCAGGAGTGGGGCCCCTTCGAGGAGGCGGATCCCCAGACCCGCAACGTCTTCGCCGAGCGCGCCCAGTACGTCGACCCGCTCAACCGGACCCGTCGGGCGGCCGACCAGCTGCGCGCCGACGGTCGCGCCGACGACGCCGACCTGCTCATGCGGATGGCGGCGGTGCCCTCCGGCATCTGGCTCACCCCCGAGCAGTTCCCCCGAGGCGCCGTCGGGGAGTACGTCGCCGACCTGGTCGCCACCACCGAGGACCGGGACGAGGTCCCGCTGCTCGTGCTCTACGGCATCCCGGGCCGTGACTGCTCCGGTGGCTTCTCCGCCGGCGGGCTGGACGAGGAGTCGTACCGCCCGTGGGTCCAGGAGGTCGCCGACGCACTCGCGCTCGCCGGCGCGACGGCCGCGGTGGTGGTGGAGCCCGACGCGCTGGCCTCCGCGCCCGAGTGCGACGTGGTCGACCAGCGGGTGCGCCTGCTGGGGGAGGCCGTCGACGTCCTGGCCACCGCGGGTGTCACGACGTACGTCGACGCCGGCCACTCCGACTGGGTGTCGGTGCGGCCGATGGCCCGGATGCTGGAGGACGTCGGCATCGACAGGGTGCGCGGCTTCAGCACCAACGTGTCCAACTACCAGACCGACGCCGACGAGCTCGTCTTCGCCGAGCGGCTCAGTGCCGCACTGGGCGGTACCCACTGGATCACCGACCGTGGGCGCAACGGCAACGGGGCGACCGAGGTCTGGTGCAACCCCGACGGCCGGGCCCTGGGCAAGCTGCCGGGGTACGTCGCCGGCGACTCCGGCCTCGACGCCTACCTGTGGGTCAAACCGCCCGCCGAGTCCGACGGCACCTGCAACCAGGGGCCGCCCGCGGGGGAGGTCTACCTCGACATGGCGGTCGAACTTGCCCGTGCCGCGGGGTGGTGATCCTTAACCTGCTATAGGCTCCCGCGCATGGAAGGTGCCGACTGGACCGCCGTCATCATCGAGGACGACCCCGACGTCAGGGACCTCATCGACCTCGTGCTGAGCCAGTCCGGCTTCCGCACCGTCCTGGCCGAGGACGGCCTCGAGGGGGTCGACGCCGTCCGTCGGCACAACCCGCTGATCACCACCCTCGACGTCAACATGCCCGGCATGGACGGCTTCGCCGTCGCCAAGCGGCTGCGCGAGTTCAGCAACACCTACCTGATCTTCATCACCGCCCTCGGTGACGAGATCGACGTCGTGACCGGCTTCGAGGCCGGCGCCGACGACTACCTCGTCAAGGCCTTCCGGCCGCGCGAGCTGCGGGCCCGTGCGGACTCGATGCTGCGACGTCCCCGCGGACGCTCGGACGTGGGTGCCTCTCCGGCAGCACCGCCGGCGCCTCCGGCGGAGGAGTCCTGGGCCACGAGGGCGGCGCGCGAGTTCGCCGACGACGGCCCGCGCGCCCCTCCAGGCGGTGCCCGGTCAGCCGGTGCCGCCGGTGGCCGCCGGGCCGGGAGGTCCCGCACCCGACGGAGCGTGGATCCGCTTCAACGGCCTCGCGCTCAACAACGAGACGCGGATCGTCACCGTCGACGGCGGGTCGGTCGACCTGACCCGTACGGAGTTCGACCTGCTGGCCTCACTGCTCAGCACCGGCCGCCGGGTGCGCTCGAAGGCCGACCTGGTGCTGACGATGCGCGGTCAGCAGTACGTCACGTCGTACTTCGTCAACGAGGCGGACAAGCGCTCGGTCGAGGTGCACGTGGCCAACCTGCGCCGCAAGATCGGCGACGACTCCACGAACCCGAAGTTCATCGAGACCGTGCGCGGCGTGGGCTAC
>NZ_LUNF01000089.1:0-28191 GCF_001626145.1 Aeromicrobium sp. REDSEA-S32_B7 | reverse complement strand
GACCAGGACCTCCCGGCCGTCCTGGTCGGGCTCACAGGTCCCGTGACCGCCGTCGTCGCCACCCCGCGCACGGCATCGCTCCAGGCCGTGGCTGCGCTGGTGGGACTGTGCCGCGCTGCTCTGACGATCGACCTGCACGCGGGCCTGCCCGCCGGGCCGGTGCGCTGGAACGGCGTCGAGGACGTCGTCGACCTCGCTGCGCTGCGAGCGCGCAACCGCGCCGGGCGTCCCGTCGTGCCGGTCGCTCGCACGGTGGGCCGCCGAGGCGCGGCACCGGTGACCTTCGTGGGCCACCGCGGCGTCGCCCCGGCCACGCTCCAGCGGGCGGCCCACGTGGTGTCCGGCGACCCGACGGCCTGGGCCGACCTTGTGACGCACCACGTGACGCTCGACGACGCCGTCCGCGCGATCCGTGCCATGGTCGACGGCGACCGACACGTCGACGGTCGACCGGTCCTGAAGCTCGCAATGAGGATCTCGCGGTGAGCGCGGGCGTCGTGGCCGTGGCCCAGTGGCGGGTCGCCCCCGACCACCGGGAGGCCGTGGTCGGCGTGCTCGCGGCGGGGACCCGGCACGTGCAGCTCGACGTCGGCGGGCCCGGTCGCGGTCCGATCCTCGACGACGCGGTGCTCGCCGAGCTGTGCCGTCTGGGCGTCGTCGTCGACGCCCTCGCGGTCAACCGCGCGAACGACCTCGGTCTGCACCGCGACGGGCGTCCGACGCCGGAGTGCCTCGACCTGTTGCTCGCCACGGTCGGGCTCGCCCGCCGCCACGGGGTCTCTGCGGTCCACGTGCCCAGCTTCCGGGCGAGCGCGATCGTCGACGCGCCGTCGCGCGACGCGACGGCCCGGCAACCTGCTCGACGCCGGCCGCGACCCGTTCGCCTTCGTCGACACCTGCCGCGCGCACGGCGTGCTGGCGCCCTCGGTCCACGTGAAGGTACCGACGGACGTGCGAGCCGACGAGGTCGCGGCCCGCACCCGCACGATCCTCGCGCAGGTCGGCGACGGTGACGTCCTGCTCGAGAACGACTATCGCGGTCGCCCCGACCTGCTGGCCGCCGACGTCGCCGCCGCCTACGACCGCGCCGCCGCCCGCCGGCACTCTCTCGCCGGAGCGACCCTCGACCCGCCGACCCTCCGGCGCACCCGCCCGACCCAAGGAGCGTCACGATGACCGCCACCGCCCTGCTCGACGCCCGAGCCGCCCAGGAGCGTCCGCGCCCAGGAGTCCGCCTGGACTCGCTCACCGGACTGCGCTTCCCCGCGGCGCTCGCCGTGTTGCTGTTCCACAGCGCGCTGCCCGAGCTGCCGTTGTTCGCCGACCGCGGGGTCCAGGAGGGCTACTACCACTGGCTCTCCCAGGCGGGCGGCCTCGGCGTCACGTTCTTCTTCCTGCTCAGCGGCTTCGTCCTGACGTGGTCGGCGAGCGCCGGTGACCGTCCCGCGTCGTTCTACCGCCGACGGTTCGTCAAGATCCTGCCGCTGTACTACGTCACCGCGCTGCTCGCCGTGCTGGTGATGCACGCGGGGTCGGTGCCGTGGCGCGACCTGGCGTCCTACCTGACCATGACGCAGGTCTGGCCGCCCGACTACCCGCTCAACTTCTCCGTGCTGGCGCCGGGCTGGTCGCTCGCGACGGAGGCCTTCTTCTACCTCACCTTCCCCCTCCTCGTCGGCCTGGTGGTCGGCCGGGGGACCCGACGGGCCGCCACCGTGCTCGCCGTGTCGGTGCTGGCCGTCGTGGCCGTGCCGCTCGTGGCGACCCTCCTGCCGGAGGGGAGCCAGCGGCTCTCGAACGAGCCCGACGTCTCGGGCCTGCAGTACTGGTTCGCCTACGTGCTGCCGCTGACCCGACTCCCCGACTTCGGCGTGGGCATGGCGCTCGCGGTGCTGGTGCGTGGCGACGCGCTCCCGCGGCTGTCCCTGCGCTGGTCCTTCGCCGCCCTGGCCGGGGCCTACGTGCTCGCGCTGTCCGCGCCCGTCCTGCTCGCGCAGCGCGCCGTGCTGGTCGTGCCCTGCGCGCTGATCATCGCCGCGGCCGCCCAGCGCGACCTGGCCGGTCGACCCTCGGTGTGGCGTGCCAGGCCGCTGCGCTGGCTCGGTGAGGTCTCCTTCGCGTTCTACCTGCTGCACTTCATCGTCCTCGACGCGCTGGACGTGCACGTGCTGCACGGACCCACCGACTCCGTCGCGGCAGCGGTCGCGTACCTGCTGGGTGCGGTCGCGCTCACGGTCCTCGGCGCCGGAGCGCTGTACCACTGGGTCGAGATGCCCCTGGTCCGCGCCTACGGCGGCCGGACCGTGCGCGGCCTGCGTCCTCGCCGCAGCATCGAGTCGCCGGCCGTGCGGGCGTCGGGCGAGCCGATCGGACCGACGTCCGTCCGCAGCGTCCTGCTCCCGGGACCGCGGGAGGTGGCGCTCGTGCAGCGCCCCGCCCCGGTGCCGGGGCAGGGCGACCTCCTGGTGCGGGTGCGCCTGCTGGGCCTGTGCGGCACCGACCTGGGCTTCTACGACGGCAGCAGCTCCTACCTGCACGACGGGCTCGCCTCGTATCCCTTCGTACCCGGCCACGAGTGGACCGGCGAGGTCGTCGCCGTCGGCGCGGACGTGGACGACGCCTGGGTCGGACGCCGCGTCGCCGGGCACAACATCAGGGCCTGCGGGCGCTGCGAGCACTGCGCGGCGCGACGGATCACGCACTCGACCGTGGTGGCCGTGCCCGACGCGCTCTCGGACACCTCGGCGGCGCTGCTGGAGCCGGCGTCCGCCGCCGTCCACGCGATGCACCGCGTCGACGTCCGCGCGGTCGACCGGGTGGCTGTCGTCGGCGCGGGGACCCTGGGTCTCGTGGCCGCCCAGGCCGCCCGCGCACGAGGCGCCGACGTGCTCGTCGTCGAGCCGCGCAAGGAGGTGTCGGCCATCGGGCTGGCCGCGTCCGGCGGTCGGGTGGCGCAGCTCGGCACCCCGCACCACGCCGTCGACGGCGTCCCGGTCGCCGACCTCGTCGTCCGTGACCTGAGCGTCGTCGGCGTCCTGTCCGGCGTCGGGCACTGGGAGGAGCTCGTCGACCTGGTGGTCGCCGGGCACGTCGACCTCGACGCGATGGTCGACCGGGTGGTACCGCTGGAGGACGTGCGGTCCGCCTACGAACGCCTGGCCGACCCCCTGCGGGTGAGGCCCAAGGTGCTGCTCGACTTCATGGCCCACCCCACCACCGACCTGTCCTGAGGAGGACCTCATGAAGATCTACGTCGTCCACGGCTACTCCGCCGCCCCGCACGACCACTGGTTCCCCTGGCTCGCCGAGAAGCTGCGCGCCGAGGGCCACGTCGTGGAGGTCGTGCCCATGCCCGACTCCACGAACCCGTCGCGCGACGCGTGGGAGCGCACCCTCGACGAGCGCGTCGGCGACGTCGACGAGGAGACGCTGCTCGTGACCCACAGCCTCGGCACGGTCACCGTGCTGCGCTGGCTCGCCGCGCGCCCCGCGCCCTGGCGCCTGCGGGGCCTCGTCGCCGTCTCGGGGTTCCAGGGGCCGATCGCCGCGGTCCCCGAGCTCGACGACTACCTCGCCGAGCCGCTCGACCCGGCGGACGTCGCGCGGGTCTGCGAGGCGGTCGACGCGCGCGTCGGCATCTACTCCGACGACGACTCGATCGTCCCTCCCGAGGCGTCGAAGGCGCTGGCCGCACAGCTCGGCGCGCGCACCCGCGAGGTCCCGGGCGGCGGTCACTTCCTCGCCGACGAGGGCTTCACGGAGCTGGCCGAGGTCCTGGAGGCCGTCGAGGACCTCACGCGGTGACCGCGCTGCGGCTCGGCCTGCTCGGCGTGGCGACGTTCGTCTACGTCACCTTCGAGCTGCTCCCCGTGGGCCTGATCGGCGACATCGCGGAGGACCTCGACGTCTCCCAAGGGCGGGTCGGGCTGCTCGTCAGCGGGTACGCGGTCGTGGCGGGGCTGTGCACCATCCCGGGCGTCCGCCTGGTGGCGAGGTGGCCCCGGGCCCGGGCGGTCCAGGGCGCCCTGGCCGTGCTGCTCGTCGCCGCCGTCGTGGCGACCGTCGCGACCAGCTACGCGGCGATGGTGCTGAGTCGGGTGCTCGCGGCGCTGACCCACGGCATCCTCTGGTCGCTCGTGGCCCCGGCCGCGGCGTCGCTCGTGCCGCGCGAGCGTGCGGGCATGGCGACGGCCGCGGTGTTCGGTGGCGCGACGGCGGCCTCGGTCGTCGGCTCGCCCCTGGCCACGTTCGTGGGGGAGGCCACGGACTGGCGCGTGGCGGCCGGCGGTCTCGCCGCGCTCGTGGCACTCACGCTCGTGGGCCTCGTCCTGACGCTGCCGGCCGAGCCGTCGACACCGGCCCCTTCGGTGGCCGCCGACCCGCTCGACCAGGCGGGGAGCGAGCGCGGGCTGGGCCGTCTGCTCGGTCCGGCCGCCGGACCGTTGGTGGTGCTCTACGCCCTCGCCGTCGTGGTCGTGTCGGCCCACTTCACGTCGTTCACGTACGTCGCGCCGATCGCGCGCCGGGCCCTGGACGGCGTCGACGTGCCCCTGCTGCTCGCCGGGTTCGGCGTGGCCGGAGCGGCGGCGACGCTGGTCGTCGGCCGGGTGCTCGACGTCCGTCCGGTGGGCACCACCGTGACCGCGGTTGCGGCCATGCTCGTGGGGACCGCGGGCCTGGCCGCCGCCCTCGGCCTCGGCGCCGGCTCCTCCGTGCTGGTGGGTCTGGTGCTCTTCGCGGCCGTGGCGGTGTGGGGAGCTGCCTTCGCCGCCATCGGCCCCTGCTACCAGGCCGGCGTCATGCGCCTCGCCGGTGACCGGGTCGACACCGCGTCGGCGGTCTACGTGACCTGCTTCCAGGTGGGGATCGCCACCGGGTCGGGACTCGGTGCGCTGCTCGTCGGGATCGACGTCGAGGTGCTGCCCGTCGTGTCGGCGTCGGCGTGCGCCGTCGCCCTCGCCCTGACCCTCCTGCGGCGCGACGTCTACGCCCCGAGGACGACCGTCGGGACGCGCGCCTGACCGTGCCGCACCGGCCCGTCGTGATGTGGTGAGATGGATGTGACCACGGTCACGCGCCCGGTGATCTCGCGCGCCGACCACCCACAGGAACGCCGACGGGCCACACCCTGGGCCCGCGCGTGACGGAAGGAAGCCATGACCCTCTCGACCGGCCCCGACGGCGCCGCCCCGACCACCGCGACGCGACGCGAGCACGACCTGATCGGCGACCGCGACGTCCCGGCCGACGCGTACTGGGGTGTCCACACGCTGCGCGCGACCGAGAACTTCCCGATCACGGGCATCCCGATCGGGCAGAGCCCCTTCCTGGTGGAGGCGCTCGCCGCGGTCAAGCAGGCGGCGGCGACCACGAACCACGAGCTCGGGCTGCTCGACACGCAGCGCTTCCGCGCCATCGAGCAGGCCTGCGAGGAGATCCGGGCCGGCTCCCTGCGCGGCGAGTTCGTCGTCGACGTGATGCAGGGCGGGGCGGGCACGTCGACGAACATGAACGCGAACGAGGTGATCGCCAACCGGGCGCTGGAGATCCTGGGCCGCCCGCGCGGCGACTACGGCTTCCTGCACCCGAACGAGCACGTCAACCTCAGCCAGTCGACCAACGACGTCTACCCGACGGCGGTGAAGATCGCGATCATCCTGGCCACCCACGCGCTGCTCGACGCGATGGTGGTGCTGCAGGACTCCTTCGTCCGCAAGGCCGAGGAGTTCCGCGACGTCCTCAAGATGGGTCGTACGCAGCTGCAGGACGCCGTCCCGATGACGCTCGGGCAGGAGTTCGGTACGTACGCCGTCATGCTGGGGGAGGACCACAGCAGGCTCACCGAGGCCGTCGCGATGCTGCACGAGATCAACCTCGGCGCGACCGCCATCGGCACGCAGCTGAACGCGCCGGCCGGCTACGTGCCCGCCGCGGCGCAGCACCTCGCCCGGCTCACGGGACTGCCGCTGGTCAGCGCGGTCGACCTCATCGAGGCCACGCAGGACTGCGGCGCGTTCGTGCAGCTCTCCGGCACGCTCAAGCGGGTCGCGACGAAGACCAGCAAGATCTGCAACGACCTGCGCCTGCTGTCGTCGGGCCCCCGCGCGGGCCTGAACGAGATCAACCTGCCCGCGGTGCAGGCAGGGTCGAGCATCATGCCCGGCAAGGTCAACCCGGTCATCCCGGAGGTGGTCAACCAGGTCGCGTTCCAGGTGATCGGGATGGACGTCACCGTCACGATGGCCGCCGAGGGCGGTCAGCTGCAGCTCAACGCCTTCGAGCCCGTCATCTGCTACTCGCTGTCCGCCGGCCTCTACCGGCTGCGCGAGGCGATGCTCGTGCTCGCGCGCCGCTGCGTCGACGGCATCACCGCCAACGAGGCGCTGCTGCGCCAGGAGGTCGAGAACTCCATCGGCCTGGTCACCGCCCTCAACCCGTTCATCGGCTACACGGCGGCGACCGAGGTCGCGATGGAGGCCCTGGCGACCGGACGCGGGGTGGCCGAGCTCGTGCTCGAGAAGCAGCTGCTGCCGCCGGAGCAGCTGCGCGCGATCCTGCAGCCCGAGGTGCTCGCGAACCTGACGCCCCGACGTGGCCCCGAGGCCGACGTTCAGGCGAACAGCGTCGTGGCGGGGTCGTCCAGCAGCTCGACCGCCAGCACGTGGTCGTCGGCCACGTAGTCGATCGAGATCCGCACCCCGCGGTCGTGCGGGGTGACGGAGGCCTGCACGTCGCCCAGGCCGTAGGCGATGTCGCGCAGGGTCACGGTGGCCTCGCCGACCGGGTCGTGCTCGGGCCACTCGGCGATCAGCCGGTGCACGACGCCGGCGAGCACGGCGCTGCTCATGGCCCGCACGACGTCGTCGGACCCGACGGCCCGCACCCGCACGTCGGGGAGGCCGAACTGGGCGAGTCCGTCGGTCACGAGGTCGCCGTCGAGCAGGGCCGCGTGGTCGAGCACGTACCACTGGGCGGCGTGCGCGAGCGAGACGTCCTCGCTCGTCAGCTCCAGGACGCGGGGCGTGAGCAGCTCGACGACGACCCCGTCGTGGCGGGCTGCCAGCTCGAGCGCCTGCACGCGGGTGTCGCGCGCAGCGGCGGCCGCCTCCGCCACAGGCGCCTGGCTCTGCAGCACCAGCTGGTGGGGCCGGGCCTCCAGTCGCTCCAGGCCCTGCGGCGACGTGCCGTGCGCGCGCAGCAGCGCGGCGTGGGGCAGGGGCACGTGGTCCTCGTGCTCGAGCGGCTCGGCCGTCATGACGGCGTACAGCGACTCGCACGTGGCGGGGACCGGGACGGGTCGGGTGCTCATGTGGGCCCATCCTAGGCGGGCCGCTGCGTAGACTGGCGCGCGTGACCAGCGACGCCTTCCACGTCTACGACACCACGATGCGCGACGGTGCCCAGCAGGAGGGACTCAACCTCTCCGTGCAGGACAAGCTGCACGTGGCGCGCCACCTCGACGACCTCGGCGTCGGGTTCATCGAGGGCGGCTGGCCGGGATCGAACCCGAAGGACACCGAGTTCTTCGCACTCGCCGCCAAGGAGCTGGAGCTGCGGACCGCGACCCTGGCCGCCTTCGGCGCGACCCGTCGGGCCGGGCTGCGGGCCGCCGACGACCCGCTCGTCGCGGCGCTGCGCGAGTCCGGCGCGCCGGTGGTCACGCTCGTCGCGAAGAGCCACGACCGGCACGTCGAGCTGGCATTGCGCACCACGCTGGAGGAGAACCTGGCGATGGTGCGCGACACGGTCGAGCACCTCCGGGCCGAGGGGCAGCGCGTCTTCGTCGACTGCGAGCACTTCTTCGACGGCTACGTCGCGAACCGCGCGTACGCGCTGGAGGTCGTGCGGACCGCCGCCGAGGCCGGCGCCGACGTCGTCGTGCTGTGCGACACCAACGGCGGCATGCTGCCGCACCAGGTCGAGGAGGTCGTGGCCGACACGCTGTCCGTCGGGGCGCGGCTCGGCATCCACGCGCACAACGACACGGGCTGCGCCGTCGCGAACTCGATGGCCGCGGTGCGCGCCGGGGCCACGCACCTGCAGGGCTGCCTGAACGGCTACGGCGAGCGCACGGGCAACGCCGACCTCGTGACGTCCGTCGCCAACCTCGAGCTCAAGCTCGGCATGCAGGTGCTGCCGGAGGGGGCGCTGGCCGAGGCCACGCGCATTGCGCACGCCGTCTCGGAGATCACCAACTACCCACCCTCCGCGCGCCAGCCGTACACCGGCGTGTCGTCGTTCGCGCACAAGGCCGGCCTGCACGCCAGCGCGATCCGCGTCGACCCCGACCTGTACCAGCACATCGACCCTGCGCTCGTGGGCAACGACATGCGCCTGCTCGTCTCGGAGATGGCCGGTCGGGCCACCATCGAGCTGAAGGGTCGCGAGCTCGGCTACGACGTGGGCGACGACGCCGAGCGGCTCGGGCGCATCACCGAGCGCGTCAAGGCCATGGAGCAGCAGGGCTACACCTTCGAGGCGGCCGACGCGTCGTTCGAGCTGCTGCTCGCCGAGGAGATGGAGGGTGCCCGACCCTCGTACTTCGACGTCGAGTCGTGGCGCGTGCTGGCCGAGTCCTCGCGCGGCACGGAGGCCACCGTCAAGCTGCGCGCCGCCGGTCAGCGGCTCGCGGTCATCGGCGAGGGCAACGGCCCCGTCAACGCCCTCGACCACGCCCTCCGCCAGGCGATCGAGCAGCTGTACCCCGACGTGGCGCGGTTCCACCTCATCGACTTCCGGGTGCGCATCCTCGACCAGGGCCACGGCACCGACGCCGTCACGCGCGTGCTCATCGAGACCTCCGACGGCAAGGACGCGTGGGTCACGGTCGGGGTGGGCCCGAACATGATCGAGGCCTCGTGGGAGGCGCTCGTCGACGCGCTCACCTACGGGCTGCGGCGGCACGGGGTCCCGGTCGGCACCGCGTGACCCGACGTCGACTCCTCGCGCTGGTCCTCGCGCCCACCCTGCTCCTGGGCCTCGGGCTCGGTGCAGCGCTGGTCGTCGACGCCCGCGCGCGACAGGTCGACGTCGACCGTGCCGACGCCGTGGCGCTGCGCTACCAGGAACGTCTCTCGCACTACCGCGAGGTGGTCGTGCGTGAGCTCGAGGCCGCCGACGCGACGGACCCCGACGCCGTGGCCCGGGTGCTGGCACGGCACCGCGACGACGTGCCGACGCTCGGCGCGACGTCGCAGCGCGGCGCAGCGGCCTCCCCGGACTACGGCGCCGCCCGTCGTGAGCAGTCCGTCGTCACCGAGGCGATGGACCGCCTCGACGACGTCGTCGTCGACACCCGGGCCGCGCAGCGCTACCTGGTCGCCGCGCGTCGGGCGCTCGAGGTCGACCCGAACGCGCTCGCGCCCGGCACGTTCGTCACGAGCGGCGCGCCGCTGCGGGCCCAGCTGCTGCCACCCATGCGCACCACCCTGGCGAGCTTCGAGGCCGTCGAGGCACCCCGTGACGCCGCCCCGGTGCGCGACGCGGTGCGGCGCGCGCTCACCCACGTGATCACCGAGGCCGAGGCCTTGGCGGCGCGGCTCGACGCCGGTCAGAGCGGCAGCTTCCAGTACGCCGAGGAGTACGCGGCCGCGCGCACGGCGGTGACGCAGTACGAGGAGCGCACGCGCGCCGACCTACGCGAGGCGCTCGACAACGTGCTGGCCGGCGACGGCGTCGGGCGCTGATCCTGGTGCGCTGATGCTGTGTGCGGCCCGGGGCGGGCGTCAGGCGCGGGGGAGTCGCCGCATCGGCACGTGCTCGATGCCCGCCTCCCAGAAGTTCTCGCCGCACCGCTCGAAGCCGAAGCCGGCGTACCAGTCGTGCAGGTACGCCTGCGCGCCGAGCCGGACCTCGGCGTCGCCCCAGCGCTCCAGGACGGCCCGCAGGAGCCGGCTCGACAGCCCGCGGCCGCGCTGGTCCTGGCGCGTGGCCACCCGCCCGACCTTGCGCACGCCGGACTCGGTGGTGAAGGTGCGCAGATAGCTGGTCGGTCCGTCGGCGTCGGCGAACCACAGGTGGTGGCAGGTCGGAAGGAGGTCGATGCCGTCGACGTCGGGCTCGTCGCACTGCTGCTCGACGGCGAAGACGACGTCGCGGATCCGCCAGATGTCGTACACCTCGGCGGCGGTGAGCTCGTCGCCGGAGCGCACGTGCAGGTCGTCGTCCACGTCGGTCAATCTACTGGCCGTCTCGAGCGTCGGGCTGCTCGGGCGCGTGGGCGGCCGGGTGGGCGAGCAGACGGTCGACGTGCGCCAGCAGCGCACGCCGCAGCGGTTCCGCCCGGGCCGCGAGGTCGCGCTGGCGGCGCACGTACTCGGCCCGACCGTCGGCGACCTCGACCGGGATCGGGTCGAGGCCGTAGGAGCCGACGTCGTAGGGCGAGGCCTGCATGTCGACGGTGCGGATCTCCAGCGCCAGCTCGAACGCGTCGAGCACCACCGTCGACTCGACGAACGGCAGCAGCCGGAAGGCGATCCGGTAGAGGTCCATGTTGGCGTGCAGGCAGCCCGGCTGCTCGTGCGCGAGCTGGTGCTCCCGGCCGAGCTGCCAGGCGTTGCGCGGCTCGGCCGCCGGGGTGAAGAAGCGGAACGCGTCGACGTGCGTGCAGGTGAGCGGGTGGGCCTCGACGACGGCGTCGGTGCCGCTGCGGCCGAGCCGGAGCGGCAGGTCGTGGCGGGGCTGCTCGGAGCGGTAGACCATGGCCCACTCGTGCAGGCCGAAGCAGCCGTAGCGGGCCGGGCGGTCGAGCGTGGCGGTCAGCAGCGACCTGGTCCACCGCAGGCCGCGCACGCGGGAGGCGAGCCGCCTGGGGTCGACCGTGCTGACGCCGTCACGCGTCACGTAGGCGCCGAGGGCGGCGTGCTCCGGCGCGTCGGCGAGCCCGACGTCGAGGCCGGGGTGCCAGCGCTCGAGCTGGGCGGGGGAGAGGTTGTAGTACTCGAAGAGGAAGTCGACGACGGGGTGCGGCTCGTGCCGCTCGCGGCGGAGCAGGTGTGGCGCGGTCCAGGTGCGGGCACGCTCGCGGTGGGCTGCGGCGCGCGGCTCCCAGACGTCGCGGTCCAGCACCTGCCGCACGAGGGTCGGGGAGGTGCTCACGCGGCGCAGTCGGCGCAGGTGCCGAAGATCTCCAGCGTGTGCTCGACGTCGGTGAAGCCGTTCTCGGTCGCCACCTTCGTGGCCCACGACTCGACCGCCGGGCCCGCGACCTCGACGGCGCGCCCGCAGGAGCGGCAGACGAGATGGTGGTGGTGCTCGCCGGCCTCGCAGCGCCGGTACAGCACCTCGCCGTCGTTGCCGCGCAGCGCGTCGACCTGCTCGGCGTCGACGAGCGCCTGCAGGTTGCGGTAGACGGTCGACAGGCCGACCTTCTCGCCCCGCTGGCCCAGCACGCCATGGATCTGCTGGGCGCTGGCGAAGCCTTCGAGCTCGTCGAGCACCGCGCTCACGGCGCGCCGCTGTCGGGTGTTGCGGATGTCAACCATGGTCCTCCTCAGGAGGAGCGTACCGACCGTCGACGACGCAGGCCCACGGTGACACCACGCAGCAGCGTGGTCAGCACGAAGGTGCCCAGTGCGAGCATGACGATCGTGGGGCCTGGTGCCGTGTTGGCCTCGAAGCTGGTGACGACGCCGAGCACCGCGGTGAGCAGCCCGATGGCCATCGCCAGCAGGTGCGTGAGCCGGAAGCTGCGCGCGACCTGCTGTGCGGCCGCCACGGGCACGACCATGAGCGCGGACACCAGCAGCAGCCCGACGGTGCGCATCGCGACCGTGATGGTCGCGGCCGCCATGACGGCGATCAGCAGGCCGTACAGGCGTGTCGGCACGCCGCTGACCTTGGCGTGCTCCTCGTCCTGGCAGACGGCGAACAGCTGGGGCGAGAGCAGCAGGCACAGGCCGACGACGACGACGCCGAGCACGCTCACGACGACGACGTCGGTGTCGGTGACGGTCGTGATGGATCCGAAGAGGTAGCGGTTGAGGGTCGCGCCGCTCTCGCCGGCGAGGCCGATCAGCAGGACGCCCGCGGCGATGCCGCCGTAGAACAGCATCGCGAGCGCGACGTCGCCGCTGGTGCGCGTGTAGGTGCGCAGCACCTCGATGACGACCGCGCCGAGGACGGCGACGACGAGTGCGGTGAGCACCGGCGCCGTCCCCGTGAGCAGCCCCAGCGCGACGCCGGTCAGGGCGACGTGGCCGAGGCCGTCGCCCAGCAGCGCGAGACGGCGCTGGACCATGAACGTGCCGATCGCCGGTGCGGCGAGACCGGTGAAGAACGCGGCCACGAGGGCGAGCCGCATGAACTCGTAGTCGAGCAGGTCGAGGCTCACCAGACCCCCTCCTCGGGCAGGGGACGCACGCGGTCGGGGTCGGCCGTGTGCGGGTGGGCGTCGCCGTGGTGCTGCTGGTGGACGTCGGCGACGTGGTCGTCGACCGGGCCGTCGTGCACCACGCGACCCTGGTCGAGGACGACGGCGCGGTCCACGAGCGGGAGCATCGGGCCGAGCTCGTGCGCGACGAGCAGCACGGTCATGCCCTCGGTGGCGAGGTGGCTGAGCAGGTCGGCGAGGTCCTCGGTGTGGTGGGCGTCGACCCCGGCGGTGGGCTCGTCCATGACGAGCAGCTCGGGCTCGCCGGCGAGTGCCCGCGCGATGGCGACACGCTGCTGCTGGCCACCGGAGAGCTCGACGAGCGGCGACGACGCGCGGTGGGCGAGGCCGACGCTCTCCAGGGCGGTGACGACCGCCTCGCGGTCGGACCGGCGCGGCAGCCCCACGCGCGGGCGCAGCGACAGGCGACCGCTCGAGACGACCTCGCGCACCGTGGCGGGCACGCCGGTCGAGGCGGCCGACCGCTGCGGCACGTAGCCGACCCGTCGCCAGCTGCGGAACCGCGCGAGCGGCTCGCCGAAGAGCTCGACCGTGCCGGTCGAGGGCACGAGCCCGACGGCCGCGCGCACCATCGTCGACTTCCCGGATCCGTTCGAGCCGAGCAGGGTCACGAACTCGCCCCGCTCGACCGTGAGGTCGACGCCGCGCAGCACCGGGTCACCGCCCAGCGTGACCTCGACGTCACGCAGGACGAGTGGGGGGTGCGTCATGAGCAGCTGTTGGCCTTCTGGAGCTCGGCGAGGTTGGAGCGCATGATCGAGAGGTAGTCCTCGTCGGACGTGTCCTTCGTGAGTCCCTCGATCGGGTCGAGCGTAGCCGTCCGCACCCCGGCCTCGCGCGCCACCGTGCGGGCGACCGCGGGGCTGACGAGGGTCTCGGTGAAGACCGTCGTGATGCCGTCGCGCTTCACGAGGTCGGAGATCTCGGCGAGCTGGGCGGCCGACGGCTCGGTGCTGGGGTCGATGCCGGCGATGGGGATCTGCACGAGGTCGTAGGCGCGGGCGAGGTAGGCGAACGCGGCGTGGCTGGTGACGATGTCGCGGACCTTGCAGGTCTTGAGCCCGGCCCGGTACTCGCCGTCGAGCTTCTGGAGGTCGGCGACGAGGGCCGCGGCGTTCGCCTCGTACTCGTCGGCGTGGTCGGGGTCGAGCTTCACGAGGGCGTCGCGCACGTGCTCGGTCAGCGGCTCGAGGTTCGTCGGGGCGAGCCAGAGGTGCGGGTCGACGCCGCCGTGGTCGTGCCCGTGGTCGTGCCCGTGGTCGTGGCCCTCCTCCTCCGCGTGGCCCTCCTCGTCGGCGTGCTCCTCGTCGCCGTGCGCATGGTCGTCGTGGCCCTCCTCCTCGCCCTCGGCGTGCGCCTCCTCGGACTCCTCGATGCGGTCGACGCCGTCGGCGGCGTCGACCGTGGTGCCGGGCTCGCGGTCGGCCTCCTTGACGGCCTCGTCGACGGCGGTCTGGAACTCGTCCTGGTAGACCACGAGGTCGGCGTCCTGCACCGACGCGACCTGCTTCGGGCTGAGCTCGAGGTCGTGCGGCTCGCCGCCGGGCTTCGTCAGGTTCGTGACGTCGGCGTGGTCGCCGGCGATGCGCTCGGTCACGTACTGCAGCGGGTAGAACGACGTGACGACCGACAGCCTGCCGTCCGAGCCGCCGTCGGAGGAGCCGCCGCTGCCGCAGGCCGCGAGGACCAGGGCGCAGGAGGCGAGCAGGACGGCGGAGCGGGTGCGACGAAGAGCCATGAGAACGATTGTCAAGACGAGCGGGAACCGTTGTCAAATCCCTCGCCTGACGGACGCGTCACACCCGCGTCGCGCTGGCACCACCATGGGGGTCGCACCGCCGTCGGACGCCTCGCGCACGATCGATACGCTGGACGTCCATCGGGAGCGCACGGCCACGGACGTGCGCACGACCCGCCGACACCCAGCCGGAAACGGAGCGCCCCACCATGGCCACCAGCCTGATCGACACCGTCATCTCCCTGTGCAAGCGACGGGGGTTCGTCTACCAGTGCGGCGAGATCTACGGCGGCACGCGCTCGGCCTGGGACTACGGCCCGCTCGGCGTCGAGCTGAAGGAGAACATCAAGCGTCAGTGGTGGCGCTCGATGGTGCAGAGCCGCGACGACGTCGTCGGGCTCGACTCCTCGGTGATCCTGCCGCGCCCCGTCTGGGAGGCCTCCGGCCACGTCGACGTCTTCACCGACCCCCTCGTGGAGTCGACCAAGACCCACAAGCGCTACCGCGCCGACCACCTGTGGGAGGCGTTCGAGGCCAAGCACGGCCGTGAGCCCGAGAGCTGGGACGAGGTCCCCGACCCCGACACCGGCGAGCGCGGCCACTGGACCGAGCCCCGCGCCTTCTCCGGGCTCATGAAGACCTACCTGGGTCCGGTCGACAGCGAGGAGGGCCTGCACTACCTCCGTCCGGAGACCGCGCAGGGCATCTTCGTGAACTTCGCGCAGGTGCTGACGACGTCGCGCAAGAAGCCGCCGTTCGGCATCGCGCAGATCGGCAAGAGCTTCCGCAACGAGATCACGCCGGGCAACTTCATCTTCCGCACGCGCGAGTTCGAGCAGATGGAGATGGAGTTCTTCGTCCCGCCGGGCACCGACGAGCAGTGGCACGAGGAGTGGCTGGCCACGCGGATGGCCTGGTACACCGACCTCGGCGTCGCCCCCGAGAACCTGCGCTTCTACGAGCACGCGCAGGAGAAGCTGTCGCACTACTCCAAGCGCACGGTCGACATCGAGTACCGCTTCCAGTTCCAGGGCTCGGAGTGGGGCGAGCTCGAGGGCATCGCCAACCGCACCGACTACGACCTCAGCACCCACGCGAAGCACTCGGGCAAGGATCTGTCCTACTTCGACCAGGCCACGGGCGAGCGGTACACGCCGTACGTCATCGAGCCCGCGGCCGGCGTCAACCGCTCGATGATGGCCTTCCTCGTGGACGCCTACGCCGAGGACGAGGCGCCCAACACCAAGGGCGGGGTCGACAAGCGCACCGTGCTGCGGCTCGACCCGCGGCTCGCGCCGGCCAAGGCGGCCGTGCTGCCGCTGTCGCGCAACGAGCAGCTGTCGCCGACGGCCAAGGGCCTGGCGCAGGAGCTGCGCGGCTTCTGGAACGTGGAGTTCGACGACGCCGCCGCGATCGGCAAGCGGTACCGCCGCCAGGACGAGATCGGCACGCCGTTCTGCATCACGGTCGACTTCGACACCCTCGACGACCAGGCCGTCACGATCCGCGACCGCGACACCATGCAGCAGGAGCGGGTCGGCCTGACGCAGGTGCGCGAGTGGCTCGCGGCGCGTCTGCCCGGCTGCTGAACCGCCCTCGGGACACAATCGGGGCGTGAGCCTGCGCCCGGCACCCCGTTCCCGTCGCACGTCCCTCCGGGACGTCGCGCGGGTCCCGGTGCTGGCCGCACTGGCCGTCGGGCTGGTCGTGTCCGGGTGCTCGCGCTCCGACGGCGAGGCGCAGGCCGAGCCGGCACCGTCGCCGTCGGGCTTCGACGTCCCGGACGGCGTCACGCTGACCGACCCGGGCAGCAGGCTCGACGTCGGCGACGAGGGCACGGTCGTCATCGACCTCGGCGACGGTGCGGCGAGCGCCGTGACCGTCACGGTCGAGAAGGTGCGGCGCGGCTCGATCAAGGACTTCCGGTTCTTCACGCTCGACGAGCGGAGCCGCGACGCGACGCCGTACTACGTCGATGCGACGGTGCGCAACGACGGTCCCGCCGGCCTGGGCGGGTCGTCGCTGCCCCTGCTGGCGCACGCGGACGACGACGTCGTCTACCCGGCGAGCGAGCTGGTGGGGCGGTTCCGGCCGTGCCCGTCGTCGGCGCTGCCGAAGCGCTTCCTCGCCGGCGCCAGCGCCGACCTCTGCTTCATCTACCTGCTGCCACGGGGGACCTCGCTGCGCTCGGTCGACCTCCAGCCGGGCGATGCCGCGTCGGCTGTCCGGTGGCGCCCGAAGGACTGACCGGCACCCTGACGAGGGACCCGACGCGATGTTCTTTCTCGATCCTCAATGTTCTTTCTGCGCCGAGGTTCCGTCGCACCGTCCGGTCGGGCGAGGATGGACGCGGCCCCGTGCTGTGCGGGGCAGCCTCTCCACGGCGCCACGGCCGAGGCGGCGCCGGACGTCTCTCCCATGCGTCCGGCCGGACGTCGCCCGGCTAGGCCGGACCGAGCCTCTCCCGCTCGGGTCGTGCCGGTCGTGGGGAGCGCACCAGGGCCGGCGTCCGACGACGGTCGGCGCCGGCCCTGCGTGCGTCTGGGACACTGGTGGGCGATGACCACCACCACGACCGCGACGACGATCGTCACGGAGCCAGGCACGCAGGGCTCGAGCGACGTCTTCCTCCCGCGCCCGCTGCGTCTCGGCGACCTCGAGGTCGAGGTGCCGGTCGTGCTCGCCCCGATGGCCGGTGTCACCAACGTCGCCTTCCGTCGTCTGTGCGCGGAGCAGGGCGCCGGGTTGTACGTCTGCGAGATGATCACGTCGCGCGGTCTGGTCGAGGGCGACGCGACGAGCCTGTCGATGCTGACCTTCGCCGACAACGAGTCGGTGCGCTCGGTGCAGCTGTACGGCGTCGACCCCGACGTGATGGGCCGCGCGGTCGAGGTGCTCTGCGCCGACCACGGCGTCGAGCACGTCGACCTCAACTTCGGCTGCCCGGTGCCGAAGATCACCCGCAAGGGCGGGGGCGCGGCGCTGCCGTGGAAGGCCAACCTGCTCGGTCGCATCCTGGAGTCGACGGTCGCCGCCGCGCAGCCGTACGGGGTCCCGGTGACCATGAAGACCCGCCTCGGCATCGACGAGGACCACCTGACCTACCTCGACGCGGGGCACATCGCCGAGGACGCCGGCTGCGCCGCGATCGCCCTGCACGCGCGCACCGCCGCCCAGCACTACTCCGGCCACGCGCGCTGGGAGACCATCGGCGAGCTGAAGGCCGCCGTCTCGATCCCGGTCCTCGGCAACGGCGACGTGTGGGAGGCCGGCGACGCCGTCCGCATGATGCAGAGCACCGGCTGCGACGGCGTCGTGGTCGGCCGAGGCTGCCTGGGTCGCCCGTGGCTCTTCCGCGACCTCGCCGCGGCGCTCGGCCCGTCGCCCGACGCGTCGGGGCCCGTGCTGCCGACCCTCGGCGAGGTCACCTCCGTGATGCGACGCCACGCCGAGCTGCTGGGCGACTGGCTGGGCGAGGAGCGCGGCTGCGTGGAGTTCCGCAAGCACGTCGCCTGGTACCTCAAGGGCTTCCCCGCAGGGTCGCGGGTGCGCAGCGAGCTCGGGGGCGTCTCCTCCTACGCCGCGCTCGACGCGCTGCTGGCCGACCTCGACCCCGACGGGCCGTACCCCGTGGCCGAGCTGGGCACACCGCGCGGCCGCCAGGGCAGCCCGCGCACGGTGGCCCTCCCTGACGGCTGGCTCAGCTCACGGGACCTCGTCGGCACCGTCGACGCCGGCGCCGAGGACGCGTCCAGCGGAGGCTGACCCCACGGTCGCCGTCTGCGCACGCTCGTCCCGCGCCACGTCGACGGCGCGCAGCACGACGCCGCGCGCCTGTGCCGCATCGACGTGGTGCACGTCGACGTCGACCGGTCCGTCGGGCGTGTGCAGCTCGACCGTGGCGAGGTCGCGCAGTCGCTGGAGCGGTCCCTGCCGCAGCGCGAACGACTGCACCTTCGCGTGCGGCGCGTGACTGGTGCGTCGGTGCAGCCACCCCGTGGTCGAGCTGGCGCGACGCCGGCCGAGGGACAACGAGCGGAACCGCCAGCCGACCGGTGCGAACGGCCAGGAGCGTCGGCTCGCGCGCACGGTGACGACCTCGTCGTCCGGGCCGGCGTCCTGCACGAGCTCGGCCACGAGGGCTGCGGCGAGCGCGCGGTCGGCGATCGGCAGCAGCGTCGTGTCGAGGTCGCCGTCGTCGGAGCCCGCCCGTCCGGCCACGTCGACCTCGAGCCGGCACCACCCCAGTCGGCGCCAGAGGACGGGCTCCACGACGGCCACGCCCTGGACCCGGGCGTACGGGATGGTCTGGGCCGTCAGCGAGAGCAGACCGCGCTCGATCCGCAGCCCGTGCGGCGTGCGCCAGAGGACGAAGCCCCACTCGGCGACCACGCGCCGTGCGACGACCTGTGCCGCCCAGGACAGCGCCGGCAGCACGCCACCGAGGACGACGAGCGGTGCGCCGAAGCCGAGCGCGGCGAGCAGGATCGCGACGAGCGCGGCCACCGCCGCCAGCAGGTCGAGGCTGAGCAGCGCGCCCAGCAGGGTGCGTTCCGGCGGCACGCGCGTGATGAGCTCACCACCGTCGTGGTCGGGCAGGGCGTCGTCGGGTCCGTCGCCCTGCGCGCCGTGCGCCCGCCGCAGCAGCAGACGACGCACGTCGCGCGCCTCGGCGAGCGGCAGGAGGCGCACGACGAGGCGCGACTCGTCGCCGCCGGCGAGGTCGACCCGCACCTCGGCGAGTCCGACCACCCGCGCGAGCAGCGGCTCCGCGACGTCGACGGACTGGATCCGCTCGAACGCGGCCCGGCGCGAGCGCCGCGTGAGGACGCCGCTGTCGATGCGCAGCTCCTCGTCGTCGACGACGAAGCGAGTGAACCACCACGACACGAGTCCGGCGAGCTCGCCGACCACGAGCCCGCCCCCGACGACGGCCAGCACCGCGACCCACCAGGGCACACCCTCCCAGCGGTCGCCCTGGAGGAACGAGGCGCCGAGGCCGACGACGGCCGCGCCCGCCCACAGCCCGCCCTGGACCACACCGGTCAGCGGATGCGTGCGGCGCCCGACCCGCAGCTCGGCCGCGGCGGCGGGGGCTCCGCCCGGCTCAGACCCCGGCATCGTGCGCCCGCCCGAGGTCGGTGAGCCGGTCGCGCAGGCGTCGGGCCTCGTCGGCGGGGACGCCCGGCACCTGGGCGGCGGTCTCGGTGCTCGCGGTGTGCAGGGTCACGCGGGTGATGCCGAGGCGGCGCTCGACGGGACCGGCCTCGACGTCGACGAACTGCACGCGTCCGTAGGGCACCACGACGAGCCGGCGGAACATGACCCCCGACGTCACGAGCAGGTCGTCCTGCGACTCCGCCCAGCCCCACGACCGGCGGTTCCGCTCGGTGCGGCGAGCACGAGGCGACGTCGCGTGGCGAGGGCGGGGGAGACCGGCGTCCAGGGCTCGGAGACCGGTCGGAAGAGGGACGCGTCCACGTCCGGCAGCCTAGGCCGTCGCCCGTCCTGGCGTGTTTGACCCGGGTCGGGGGACGGTGGGACACTCTGAGACGCAGCCGCCGCTGTACAACCGTCCCGCCGCCCGGCACCCGCGCCGGAGCCGCGATCTCCTGCGGAGGAACACCCATGGCCAAGGCCCTCGTCGGATTCGTCGGTGGACCCACCGTCGACCAGCTGCACGAGACCGCCCGACTCCGACGTCGGGTCGCTGACCTCGAGGCCGAGGTGCTGCGCCTCAACGTCGAGAACGACGGTCTGCTGCGCACCCTCGCCGAGCGTGTCGACGAGGTCACCGCCGGCGACCTGCTCGAGCCGCTCTCGCACTGAGTCCCCGGGAGGGGACGCCGCCGCGCGTCGGCGGTCGTGCCGCGCCGACGCACTAGGGTGATCGCGTGTACCTGAAGAGCCTCACGCTGCGCGGCTTCAAGTCGTTCGCGTCCAGCACCACGCTCGAGCTGGAGCCCGGCATCACGTGCGTCGTCGGGCCGAACGGCTCCGGCAAGTCCAACGTCGTCGACGCCCTCGCCTGGGTCATGGGCGAGCAGGGCGCGAAGTCGCTGCGCGGCGGCAAGATGGAGGACGTCATCTTCGCGGGCACGTCGGGACGCCCGCCGCTGGGTCGGGCCGAGGTCGTCCTGACCATCGACAACACCGACGGCGCCCTGCCCATCGAGTACAGCGAGGTCACGATCTCGCGCACGATGTTCCGCAACGGCGGCTCGGAGTACGCGATCAACGGCACCAGCTGCCGTCTGCTCGACGTGCAGGAGCTGCTGAGCGACTCCGGCATCGGCCGCGAGATGCACGTGATCGTGGGCCAGGGCCAGCTCGACTCCGTGCTGCGCGCGACGCCCGAGGACCGGCGCGGCTTCGTCGAGGAGGCGGCCGGCGTCCTCAAGCACCGCAAGCGCAAGGAGAAGGCGCTGCGCAAGCTCGACGCGACGCAGGGCAACCTCACGCGGCTGCAGGACGTGCTGACCGAGCTGCGCCGTCAGCTCAAGCCGCTCGGCCGCCAGGCCGAGGTGGCCCGCCGCGCGGTCACCATCCAGGCCGACGTGCGCGACGCCCGCGCCCGGCTGCTCGCCGACGACATCGTCACGGCCCGCACGACGATCGCCGAGGAGATGGCCGACGAGGCGGCGCTGAAGGAGCGCCGGGCCGCCGTCGAGCACGCCGTGGCCGCCGCGCGCCAGCAGGAGACCGAGCTCGAGGACCGGCTGCGCGAGGACTCGCCGGCACTGTCGGCCGCCCAGGAGACCTGGTACGCGCTGTCGGGCCTGCGGGAGCGGCTGCGCGGCACCTCCGGCCTCGCCACCGAGCGGGTGCGGCTGGCGGCCGTGGAGTCCGACGACCGGCCGACCGGCCGCGACCCCGAGGAGCTGGAGGCCGAGGCGCGTCGCGTCGAGGAGCAGCACCGCGCCATGACGACCTCGGTGGAGGAGGCGCGCGCCGCCCTCGAGGCGGTCGTCGCGGAGCGCACCGAGGCCGAGGCCACCTACGGCGAGGAGGAGCGTCGCGTCGCCGGTCTGCTGCGTGCGGCTGCCGACCGTCGGGAGGGGCTGGCGCGCCTGCGTGGCCAGGTCAACGCGCTCAAGAGCCGCGCCGAGGCCGCCGACGCCGAGGTCGAGCGGCTCGGTGCCGCCCGCGACGAGGCGCTGCGCCGTGCCGACGAGGCGCAGAAGGCGTTCGCGGCCCGCGAGGGCGAGATCGCCGGCCTGAGCCAGGGAGAGTCCGGGCTCGACGAGGAGCTGGAGGCCGCCGAGGCGGTGCTGGCCGACGTCGAGGGCCGCGCCCGGGAGCTGCAGGTCGCCGAGCAGGACGCGTCCCGCCGGCAGGCGGCGCTCGCGGCGCGTGTCGAGGCGCTGGAGACGGGCCTCGCACGCAAGGACGGCGCCGGCGCGCTGCTCGCCGCGTCCGACGAGATCAGCGGCCTGCTGGGATCCGTCGCGGCCCTGCTCACCGTGCGTCCCGGCTTCGAGGCGGCCATCGCCTCGGCCCTCGGGTCCGCCGCCGACGCGGTGGCCGTCGACCACGTCGACACCGCCGTCACCGCGATGGAGCTGCTGAAGTCCGAGGACCTCGGCCGCGCCGGTCTGCTGCTCGGCGGCGAGGCCGACGTCGACGACCGCGACTGGCCCGGTCTGCCCGAGGGCGCGACCTACGCGGTCGACGTGGTCGAGCCGCCCGCCACGCTCGTCGCGGCGCTGCGCCGGCTGCTCTTCAAGGTGGCCGTGGTCGACGACCTCGCCGCGGCACGTGCCCTGGTCGCCCAGGCGTCCGACGTGACCGCCGTGACCCGCGAGGGCGACGTGCTGGGGGCTCACTTCGCCTCGGGCGGGTCGAGCTCGCAGCAGAGCCTGCTCGAGGTGCAGGCGGCGATCGACCAGGCCCGTGAGGAGCTCGAGGCGGCCGAGCGCGCGCTCGAGACGCTGCGCTTCGACGGCCAGCGCGTGGCGCAGGAGCGGATCGCGGCACAGGAGCGGGTCGACGCGGCGCTGGAGCGTCTGCACGAGTCCGACGCCGAGATGTCGGCGGTCGCGGAGTCGCTCGGCCAGCTCGGGTCCACGGCCCGCGCGGCGAAGGGCGAGGCGGAGCGGCTCACGGCCGCGATCGCCGCCGCCCAGGAGGCCCACGAGCGCGACCTCGGCGGCCTGGCCGACCTGGAGGTGCGGCTGGCGCAGGCCGAGGAGGCACCCGACGAGGAGCCCGACACGTCGGCGCTCGAGACGCTGGCCGAGCGGGCGTCGACGGCCCGCCGGGCCGAGACCGACGCGCGGCTCGCCCTGCGCACCAACGAGGAGCGGGCCCGGGCGCTCGAGGGCCAGGCGACCGCGCTCGTGGCCTCGGCCGCGGCGGAGCGCGAGGCACGCATCCAGGCCCGGCTGCGCCGGGAGCAGCAGCTGCGCGAGGCCGAGACGGCGCGGGCGGTGCTCGCGGTCGGCGACGTCGCGCTGGCCCGGCTCGAGACGACGCTCGCGGAGGCAGCGGCGCTGCGCTCGAGGATCGAGCAGTCGCGCACGGGTCGCGAGAGCGAGCTCCGCGACGTCCGCGCCCGGCTGCGCAGCCTGTCCGAGGAGCTGCAGGGACTCACGACGTCGGTGCACCGCGACGAGATGGCGCGGGCCGAGCAGCGGCTGCGGCTCGAGGCGCTGGAGGCGCGCGCCCTCGAGGAGCTCGGCATCGAGGTCGAGGCGCTCGTCGCGGAGTACGGTCCGGACCAGCCCGTGCCCCCGACCTCCGAGGAGGTGCAGGGCGAGTCCAGCGACGACACCGCAGAGACCGACGAGGCGCTGCAGGGCCGGCCGTACGACCGGACCGAGCAGACGAAGCGGCTGCGGGCCGCGGAGCGGGCCATGGCCATGCTCGGCAAGGTCAACCCGCTCGCGCTGGAGGAGTTCTCGGCACTCGAGGAGCGCCACCAGTTCCTGTCCGAGCAGCTCGACGACCTCAAGCGGACCCGGCAGGACCTGCTCGACATCGTCGCCGACGTCGACGAGCGCGTGCAGCAGGTGTTCAGCGAGGCCTGGGTCGACGTGTCGGCGGCGTTCGAGGACGTGTTCTCGCGCCTGTTCCCGGGCGGCGAGGGTCGTCTCCTGCTCACCGACCCCGACGACATGCTGACCACCGGCATCGACGTCGAGGCACGGCCGCCAGGCAAGAAGGTCAAGCGGCTGTCGCTGCTGTCCGGCGGTGAGCGCTCGCTCGTCGCCGTCGCGTTCCTGGTGGCCCTGTTCAAGGCCCGCCCGAGCCCGTTCTACATCCTCGACGAGGTCGAGGCCGCGCTCGACGACACCAACCTGGGCCGCCTGCTCGAGATCTACGAGGAGCTGCGCGCCAACTCCCAGCTCATCGTCATCACCCACCAGAAGCGGACGATGGAGGTCGGCGACGCGCTCTACGGCGTCTCGATGCGGGGCGACGGTGTCACCACCGTCATCAGCCAGCGGCTGCGCGAGGAGGAGACCGCGTGAGCGGGCCGGAGCGGACCGAGCCCCGACGCGCCGACTTCCCGGTGCTGCGCCGCATCACGACGCGGTGGGCGGACGAGGACGTCTACGGGCACGTCAACAACGTCGTCTACTACTCCTACTTCGACACCGCGGTGAACGGCTACCTCATCGAGCGGGCCCACGAGCTGGACGGCGTCGACCCCCGCACGCTCGACGCCTACGGCGTCGTCGCGGAGACCGGCTGCCGCTTCCTGCGCGAGCTGCGCTTCCCCGCCGACGTCGAGGCCGGCCTGCGCGTGACGCGGCTCGGCACGTCGAGCGTCGTGTACGAGATCGGCCTGTTCCAGGGCGAGTCCGACGAGCCGGCAGCGGTCGGGCGGTTCGTGCACGTGTACGTCTCGGGCGCCGACCGCACGGTCACCCCGGTGCCCGACGTCGTGCGCGCCGCGCTGGCCCCGCTCACCTGAGCGTGGCGGGGCGCCCCCGGCGCCTGGCAGGCTGGACGCCATGGACCTGCAGCACTTCCACGCCCTGCGCACCGGCGTCGTCGAGACCGACGACGGCCCTCGGACCCTGACCGTGGAGCGGCTCGGGGTGCTGCGGCTCCCGAGCGGGCGGCTCGAGGTGAGCGACTCCCTCGTGAACCTGGGGGAGGGCGTGCTGGTCGACGTGCCCGGGGGCGACCACCCCGTGGCGATGACCCTGGCCGACGTCTCCGACGCGCAGGACGGCTCGCACGTGCGGGTGGCGTACCTGTCGCTCGTGCTGGCCGAGGGCGAGCCCGCCGTCGTGGAGCGGGCCGCCGCGCGCGACGTCCCCGTCGACGCGGGCGTGGTGGGGTTCGCCGACGCCGAGAGCGTCGAGCGCGGCATGCCGGAGGACCGCTCGACCTGGTACGACGAGGTCTTCGACGGCTGGATCGAGCTGCTGCACTACCCCGACGACGGCGTCCACCGCCACGGCATCGACGTCCGGCTTCCCCGGGCGACGGCGGGGGAGAACGTCGTGCTGTCGACCGCGGGCTGGGGCGACGGCGTCTACCGCGTCTGGCGGACCCTGGCCGCCGACGGCTCGCTCCTGGGCGTGCACGTCGACCTCGACGTCGTCGACGTGCAGGACGACGAGCCCGCGCCGCCGGCGGCGTCTGCCGAGGAGCCGGAGCCGGCCACCGGCGGCTTCCTGCGTCGGCTGTTTCGGCGCTGAGCGCAGCTCAGCGCGTGAGCAGCACCTCGACGGCGTGGTAGAGCCACGGCACCGCCACGAAGACCGTCGGCACGCACCAGCGCGTCGCTGCCCGCCCCGAGCGCGCCGGCCGGCGTGGAGCCACCGGCGAGCGCGACGATCGCCCGCGCGAGCGGACGGTCGCCCGTGACCCGGCGTGCGGCGTCGTCGGCCATGAGCTCGACCATCACCTGGCTCTGGCGCAACGGGGCATCGGTGCGCAGGACGCGGGGGAAGGCGCGGTGCAGGACGCCGAAGGCCTCGAGCACGAGGTCGTGCCGCGTGCGCACGTGCGAGCGCTCGTGCTCGAGCACCGCCCGCAGCGCCTCGTCGTCGAGCGAGGCCACGGCGCCGCTGGAGATGACGACGCGCGGGTCGCGCAGCCGAGGGATGCAGTAGGCGACCGGCGTCTGCTCGGCCAGCACGCGCACGGCGGGCAGGGCGCCGTGCGGCTCGCCCAGCAGGTCGACGAGCTCGCGGTGCCGCGCACGGCGCTGCGAGGTCTCCCGCCACACCTGCCAGGCGGCCCACCAGAAGCGCGCCCAGACGAGGACGCCGATCCCCATGATCAGGACGTGCAGCACCACCCGCCACGGCGCGGGGTCGGGGTCGGTCACGAGCCAGAGCGCGGTGGACAGCGCGGCGCCGGAGATGGCGAGGACGGCCGCGAGCGCGAGCGACTGCCAGAGCACGATGCCGGCGGCGGGGGCGAGCCGGGGCCACGCCGCGCGCGAGAGCAGCGCGGGGACCGGGAGGGCCAGCGCGAGGCCGATCGCGCCGAGCAGCAGGGGCGTCATGGCGTGCCCGGTGCCTCGATCTCCTCCAGCGCCGCGCGCAGGGCCGCGGCCTCGGCCGGGTCGACCGTGCGCGCGAAGTGCACGAGCGCGGCGGTGCGGTCGCCCGAGCTGTCGAGCGTGGCGTTCAGGAGCTCGGCTGTGGCGGCCTCGCGGGAGAGCGCCGCGGTGTACCGGAACGCCCGCCCGTCGCGCTCGCGGCTCACCATCTCCTTGGCGCCGAGCCGGTCGAGCACCGTCATGACGGTCGTGTAGGCGAGGTCGGCGGACCCGCCGGCCTCGAGCTGCTCCTGCACCTCGCGGACGGTCAAGGCGCTGGTGGCACGCCAGAGGACGTCCATGACGGAGCGCTCGAGGGAGCCGAGGGAGCGGGAGGACGGGGGCATGTGACCTAATCTACTACGCGATGTAGGAGTTTGGCTTGCCGGGACGACGCCGCGAGTCCTACGCTCGGTAGTAGTTACTACGAGACGTAGTAGTTCACGCAGCGGAGGCGTCGCATGGAAGCGCTCGACATCGCCCGGTGGCAGTTCGGCATCACGACCGTCTACCACTTCTTCTTCGTCCCGGTCACGATCGGGCTGGTCTTCCTCGTCGCCATGCTGCAGACCGCGTGGCACCGCACGGGGAACGAGAAGTACCTCCGGCTCACGCGCTTCTACGGCAAGCTCTTCCTGATCAACTTCGCGCTCGGCATCGCGACGGGCATCGTCCAGGAGTTCCAGTTCGGCATGAACTGGAGCGACTACTCGCGGTTCGTCGGCGACGTCTTCGGGGCGCCGCTGGCCATCGAGGGCCTGCTGGCGTTCTTCCTGGAGTCGACCTTCCTCGGTCTCTGGATCTTCGGCTGGGACCGGCTCAAGCCGGCCGTCCACCTGGCGTGCATCTGGCTCGCGGCGATCGGCACCGTGCTCTCGGCCTACTTCATCCTGGCCGCCAACTCGTTCATGCAGAACCCGGTGGGCTACCGCATGGACGAGGAGTCCGGCCGGGCCGAGCTCACGGACTTCTGGGCGGTCATGACCAACAAGGTCGTGCTCGTCACCTTCCCGCACACGATCTTCGCGTGCTTCATGGTCGGCGGTGCCGTGGTCGCCGGCGTCGGGCTCTGGCAGATGCTGCGCGGTCCACGTCGCGAGGACGAGGAGGAGCGCGAGGCCTTCCGGACCGCCGTGCGCCTCGGCGCCGTCGTGCTGCTCGTCGCCGGCGCCGGCACGATGGTCTCCGGCGACTTCCAGGGCAAGGTCATGACCGAGGTGCAGCCGATGAAGATGGCGGCGGCCGAGGGGCTGTACGAGGACGAGGCCCCCGCGTCGTTCTCCCTGCTGACCGTCGGCACCCTCGACGGCAGCGAGCCGCTGTTCGAGGTCAAGATCCCGCGGCTCCTGTCGTTCCTGGGCACCGGCACCTGGGACGGCGAGGTCCGCGGCATCGACTCCCTCCAGGAGGAGTACGAGCAGCGGTTCGGACCCGGCGACTACGCGCCGAACATCCCGGTGACCTACTGGACGTTCCGCGCGATGATCACCGCGGGTGGACTCGCCATGGTCGGTGGCGCGTGGCTGCTCTGGGCGACCCGACGCCGGCGCCTGCCGTCGCTCGCGACGTGGGAGGGTCGCTGGCTGCTGCGCACCGCCGTCGCCCTGCCGTTCCTCCCGCTCGCGGCGAGCTCGTTCGGGTGGATCTTCACCGAGATGGGCCGCCAGCCCTGGGTCGTGTTCGGGCTCATGGAGACCTCGGCCGGGGTGTCGCCGGGTGTCAGCGCGGGGGAGGCCCTGACGACGCTCGTCGGCTTCACCGCGCTGTACGCGGCGCTCGCCGTCGTCGAGTTCCGCCTCCTGCTCACCTACATCCGCAAGGGCCTGCCCGACGCCGACCCGCCCCAGCTCGTCGACGACCCGGACGCGCCGCTCGCGTTCGCCTACTGACCCGCCCCACCCCCTGCACCAGGAGACCGTCATGGAGCTCACCACCGTCTGGTTCGTGCTCATCGCCGTGCTGTGGATCGGCTACCTCGTGCTCGAGGGGTTCGACTTCGGCGTCGGCATGCTCACCGCCGTGCTGGCCCGCGACGAGAAGGAGCGCCGCGTGCTGCTGAACACCATCGGCCCGGTGTGGGACGGCAACGAGGTGTGGCTCATCGTCGCCGGCGGGGCCACGTTCGCGGCGTTCCCGGAGTGGTACGCCACGTTGTTCAGCGGCTTCTACCTGCCGCTCTTCGTCATCCTCGTCGCCCTCATCCTGCGCATCGTCGCGCTGGAGTACCGCAGCAAGCGTCCCGCGATGGTCTGGAAGCGTCGCTGCGACGTCGGCATCCTCATCGGGTCGGTGGTGCCCGCGGTGCTGTGGGGCGTGGCGCTGGCCAACCTGGTGCGCGGCGTGCCGATCGACGCCGACAAGGAGTTCGTCGGCTCCGTCGTCGACCTGCTGAACCCGTACGCGCTGCTCGGCGGTCTCGTCACCCTCACCGTGTTCCTCGTGCACGGCGCCGTCTTCGTCGGCCTGAAGACGGTCGGCGACATCCGCGAGCGGGCGCGCGTCCTGGCACTGCGGGTGGGGGTCGTCGCGGCGGTGCTCGCCACGGTGTTCGTCGGG
>NZ_LUNF01000088.1:0-4512 GCF_001626145.1 Aeromicrobium sp. REDSEA-S32_B7 | reverse complement strand
GCGTTGGCGGCCGCCAGCCGGGTGGCCAGCCCGGTCCCGCCGAGCAGGCGTCCGGCCAGCCGCAGGAGCGCCGGGACCAGGACCGGCCCGAGCAGCAGCACGCCCGTGAAGGTCACCATGCCGCCGACCAGCAGCGGCGGCAGCGTCGACGTCCTCACCGCGACCGCGAGGGCTGCGGCTCCGGCGGCGACCATGGCGACGCCGACACCGACCCGGGCGGCGCCGGCGCGGCTGAGCACGTCGGCGTCGTGGGGACGGAGCGCCGCGAGCGGACTCACGCGCACGACGCGCCGGGTGGGCAGCCAGGCCGCGGCCACGGTCACCACGACCCCGCCGACGAAGGCGCCCCCGACCCACAGGGGCGACAGCGCGACCGCGCCCAACGTGCTGGCGTCGCTGAGGACACGCACCGCGGCGACGATGCCGTAGCCTGCGCCGACCCCGGCAACGACGCCGAGCGCCGACGCGAGCAGCGCGACCGCGACGGACTCGACCCGCACCGAGCGCAGCACCTGCCGGCGGGTCGCGCCCACGCAGCGCAGCAGCGCGAGGTCGCGCGTGCGCTGGGCGAACAGGATGGTGAACGTGTTGGCGATGACGAGCACGGCCACGAAGCCGGCCACCGTCGCGAACAGCAGGAGCAGGATGCCGATGGCGTCGAAGCCCTGGTTCAGCGCCACCACGCGGGCGTCGACGTACTCCCCCTGCGTGCGGACGGGCTCGTCGGTGACACGGGCGAGCGCCGCGGCCGTGGCGGCCGGGTCGCCCGAGGCGTCGACGACGACGGCGTCGGCCAGCGCGTCGGGCAGCGCCGACAGCGTCGACCACGGCACGTACACGTCGGCCGACAGGTAGCTGGTCGCCTTCGCGACGCCGACGACGGTCACGGTGCGCCGGTCGCCGTCCGTCCCGATGACGAGCCGGTCGCCGACTCGGATGCGGTCCGCCTGCGCGGTGCGCTGGTCGACGAGCGCCTGGCCGTCGGCCGCGGGCGCCTGTCCCGACACGATCGTCTGGCGGCGCAGCTCGGGCTCGAGGCTGACGGTCGACACCGACGTGTCCTGGCCGAGCGACGTCCCGTCGCGGGTGACGGTGGTGAACGCCGAGCCCACGACGTCCGCGGTGGCCCCCTGGTCCGCCGCGGCGCGCTCGACCGGTGCCACCTGGCTGCGGTCGAGCCCGCCGTCCTGGCCGACGACGAGGTCGGCACCGCGGTACGCGCGCTCGACCTCGCCCGACAGGCCCGACTTCGCGGCCGAGCCGACGGCGTTGGTGGCGATGACGAAGCCGACGGCGACCATGACGGCCACGAACGCGGCGACGTACCGGCGGGTGTGGGTGCGCAGCGACGCGCGCAGCACGGTCCTCACGACGCGTCCCGGTGGCTGCTGCCGGCGAGGACGGAGACCAGCTCGGCGCGCGACGGGCTCACGAGGTGCGAGCGGATGCGGCCGTCGGCGAGCACGACGACGTCGTCGGCGTAGGCGGCGGCGTCGATCTCGTGCGTGACCATCACGACGGTGCGGCCGAGCTCGCGCACGGAGCGGCGCAGGTAGGCCAGCACTTCCGCCGACGCGGCGCTGTCGAGGTTCCCGGTCGGCTCGTCGGCGAAGACGATCGACGCCTGGCTGACGAGCGCGCGGGCGATGGCCACCCGCTGCTGCTGGCCGCCGGACAGCTCGCTGGGCCGGTGCCCGAGCCGGTCGCCGAGCCCGAGGACGGACACGACGGTGTCGAGGTCGTCGCACACGTTCGCGTCGACCCGGCGGCCCGCGAGCTCGAGCGGCAGCAGGATGTTCTGGCGGGCCGTCAGCATCGGCAGCAGGTTGAACGCCTGGAACACGAAGCCGAGGTGGTCGCGGCGAAAGCGCGTGAGCCGGTCGTCGTCGAGCCGCGTGAGGTCGACGCCGTCGACCGTGAGTCGCGATCGGTGCGTGGGTGGTGGTCGTCATGACGACGACGCTAGGGATCCGGACCCCCTCCGGTCGTCGGAGCGCGGGATGGTCCTGACGTCATCCCTGGGTCTGACGGCGGCGGCTGCGCTAGCCTCGGACGATGCCTGAGGAGGAGGCTGGATGAGGTTCCTGCGCCGCCGTCCCGACCCGGCTGAGGAGCGCGCCGAGCGACTCGAGTGCCTCCGCGACCAGGTGCACATCCTGCGTGGTGTGGAGGTCGCGCTCGGTCGGTGGCTGGAGGTCGCCGAGGTCGTGCACGACGCTCCTTCGGTGAACGCGGCGAGGACCGCGCTGGAGGACCTCCTCCAGCTCGACGAGCTCCAGGTGCTGGCCGTCGTCGACCTCCAGCTCCGTCGGTCCGCGGGGCAGGAACGCGCGAAGGTCGCGGAGGAGATCCTCCGCCTCGAGGAGGAGCTGGCAGGACTGACCGCCTAGCTCCGATCCCGCCTCCTGACTAGCCCAGTCCCGCCTCCAGGGCGAGGAGCACGAGCTGGACGCGGTCGCGGGAGTCGGTCTTGGCGAGCAGGCGTCCGACGTGGGTCTTGACCGTCGCCTCCGACAGGAACAGCGAGCCGGCGATCTCGGGGTTGGTGAGGCCGCGGGCGATGAGCGAGAGCACCTCGCGCTCGCGGTCGGTGACGTCGGCGAGGCGGCGGGCGGTCGTCCCGCTCACCACGGCGCGCGACCCGGACGGCTGCACGAAGTGGTCCAGCAGGCGGCGGGTGGTCGACGGGGCGACGACGGCGTCGCCCGCCTGCACGGCGCGGATCGCGGCCAGCAGGTCGGGCGGGGCGGCGTCCTTCAGCAGGAACGCCGACGCACCGGCCTGCAGCGCGGCGAACGCGTACTCGTCGAGGTCGAAGGTCGTGAGCACGATGACCCGGGGTGGCGCGTCCCCGTGCAGGATGCGGCGGGTCGCCTCGACGCCGTCGAGCACCGGCATGCGCACGTCCATGAGGACGACGTCGGCCGTGACCTGCGTGAGCAGGTCGAGGGCGGCCTGACCGTCGCCCGCCTCGCCGACCACCTCGAGGTCCGGCTGGCTGTCGACGAGCATCCGGAAGCCGGCACGCACCATCTGCTGGTCGTCCACGAGCAGCACGCGGATCGGGGCGCTCACCGGGGGATCCTCGCACGCACCCGCCACCCACCGCCGGGTGCCGGACCCACGTCGAGCGTGCCTCCGTGCACGGCCACCCGCTCGCGCATGCCCACCAGGCCGAGGCCGCCCGACGTCGACGTGTGCGCGGCGCCGTGCCCGTCGTCGACCACCTCGACGAGCACGTCGGGACCGTCGACCGTGACGTCGACGGCAGCGGTGGCGCCGGCACCGGCGTGCTTGCGCACGTTGGTGAGCGACTCCTGCACGACGCGGAAGACGGTGAGCGCGACGCCGTCCGGCATGGCCGGCGCCGGGTCGGGGAGGGTGGCGCGCACCCGTCCCGCCTCGACGTCGGCGGCCAGGAGACGGGGTAGGTCGGCCAGACCCGGCTGGGGGACCAGCTCCGGGTCGGAGGTTCCTCGCAGGAGTCCGAGCAGGCGGCGCATCTCGGTGAGCGCCTCGCGCCCGGTCGAGGCGACGGTCTCGAGGGTGCGGACGGCGACGTCGGGGTCGTGCTCGGCGGCGTAGCGCGCGCCGTCGGCTTGGACGATCATGCCGGTGATGCCGTGGGCGACGACGTCGTGCATCTCGCGGGCGACGCGGGTGCGCTCCTCGGCTGCGGCCGACCGGGTCCGCTGCTCGGCCTCCTCCGCCATCCGTTCGCCGCGTTCGAGCAGGGCGTCCTCGTAGGCGCGTCGGATGCGGCCCTGCGTGCCGAGCGCCCACGCGGCGATGACGATGGCACCCACGGTGAGCGTGTACGGCAGGAAGGTCGTGAGCGAGAGGTCGGGCTGGACGACCCCGGGCGGCGGGTCGTCGTAGCGTCCGGCCATCACCCACACCCAGGCGGCGACGCCGGTGGCGACGAGGCTGAGCACGAGCCCGACGAGGGCGTCGCGCGAGCGGCCGAAGCGTGCGAGGGAGTACAGGGCGACGGGGTAGGCGAGCTGTCCGATGGCGGGGTAGTCGTAGACGAGGGCCTGCACGCCGCTGAACAGCCAGACGAGGGCGAAGGTCGTGGCGGGTCTGCTGCGTCGCCACGCGAGGGGCGCCACCTGCAGGGCGCTGAGCGCGGTCACGTGCAGCGGTTGCCCGACGAGCAGGGTCACGGCCGTGAGGCCGAGCAGCCCGACGACGAGTGCGGCGTCGAACCACTGCACCGCCTGCGGTCCCAGCCGCCAGGGGCGTCGTTCCTGCTCCGTCCTCACCCTGGCGACCCTAGGCGCTGGCGTCGGTCCCAGCGTCAGTCCCAGGTCTGATCCTCGGGCGCGATAGGTGCGAGACGTCGACGTGCGGGCGTAGCGTCCGAGCGAACGACCCGGTCGTCCGCCAGCGGTCAGCCAGCTCGGGCGCGGCGGCTGGTGCGTTGGGTGCGCAGGGTGCGGTGGGTCTGGTGGGTGTCGGGGTCGATGGTGAAGAACCCTTGGTGCACCGCTGAGTGACATCTCGGACAGA